>JAHEEC010000265.1 GCA_024640885.1 Bacteroidota bacterium
CTACTTCCCGGCGGTCCAGTCCTTCAGTGAGTCGGCCAGTCTGACCAGTTTCAGGAACTCTGAACGATAGCCCTCCTCATCTTCCCCGCGGGCTCCCTTTGCAAGGGCGATCACCTGCTCCATGGAGGCCTCTTCCCTGTACTGTGAATTCCTCAGGATCATTCCAAACTCGGCAATGGCCGCTGAGAAGCGGAAATTATCAGAAGTTCCTTCCAGGTCAAGGATTTTCCCCTTCACCGGGATCTCCACCTTGGTGCTGGTGTTCCCGTCGGGCTGCTTGTAGCGCAGTTTGACAGTCATCAGTTCAGAGTTAGGATTGGCCTTTACCTCTTCTGCCCTTTCGCTGTTGCCGTCAGCCTGGTACTTCAGCGGATCAATGCGCTTCAGGGACTCATCGGAACCAGCCGGGATCAGTTCGTAAAGGGCAGTTACGGTATGGCCTGCACCCATCTCGCCGGCATCCTTCTTGTCGTCGTTAAAATCCTCATCGTTCAAAAGGCGGTTCTCATAGCCAACCAGCCTGTAACCCTTTACCCTGGTGGGATTGAACTCGATCTGGAACTTTACGTCCTTGGCAATGGTAAACAGGGTTCCGCCAAATTCAGTGATGAACACTTTTCTTGCCTCCTGGATGTTATCGATATAGGCATAATTGCCGTTTCCCTTGTCAGCGATGATCTCCATCTTGTCATCCTTATAATTCCCCATCCCGAATCCAAGCACGGTCATGAAGACCCCGTCTTCCCGCTTCTCTTCAATCAGCCTCTCCATTTCAGCGTTGCTGGAAGAACCCACATTGAAATCACCGTCGGTTGCAAGGATGATGCGGTTGTTGCCTTCCTCGATAAAATTATCCTGTGCCACCTTGTAGGCCAGCTTTAGACCGGCACCACCGGCAGTGGATCCGCCTGACTGGAGTTGGTCCAGGGCAGCAATGATCTTTTCCTTCTGCGATCCGGGGGTCGATTCCAGGACCAGCCCGGCTGCACCTGCATAGACCACAATGGCCACCCTGTCCTTGGACCTCAATTCATTCACCAGCATCCTGAAAGCCTGCTGCAGCAGCGGAAGTTTATTGGCCGCGCTCATGGAACCGGATACATCGAGCAGGAACACCAGGTTGGAAGCCGGCAGTTCAGTTTTGTCAATGCTTTTCCCTTTCAGGCCCACATGCAACAACTGGTGTTTTTCGTTCCATGGGCACTGCGATACCTCGGTATAGACCGAAAATGGATGCTTCCCGACTGGTTCGGGATAATCATAGTTGAAATAATTGATCATCTCCTCGATCCGCACAGCATCCATTGGGGGCAATTGACCCATGTTCAGGAAACGCCTTACATTGGAATAAGAGGCTTTATCCACATCGATGCTGAATGTGGAGAGGGGATTATGCAGCACATCTTTGAATCCGTTTTCGTGGATGGCGCTGTACCCTTCTGTATTATGCTGAATATATCCGGTTTCAGGGGCATAGGAGGAGCTCACATATGCCATTTTGGTGTTGCCTCCAGCCTGGGGGTTATATGGGCGACCCGGCCTTTCCATGGCCCTGTCGGCCACTGTCACTGCTGAGGATTTCACGGCCTCCGCTTCCAGATAGACAATTTCCTCCCGGGGTGGTATGGCGCTGTTCATGACCACATTGATCCGGTTGGACTGGGTGATCCCCACCTCCACCTTTTCCATACCCGTCCGGGTAAAAACCAGGAATTTCCCTTCAGCACTCACCCTGATCTGGTAAGCCCCGTTTATATCGGTCAGGGTCCCGTTGGGGGTTCCTTTTTCAACCACGCTGACTCCCGAAAGTGGATTTCCCTGGTGATCTTGTACTGTTCCGCTGATCAACCTGGATTGGTCAGGAGCCATGCTGTAGGCCGAAAAAAGAAGTACGACTAAAATTGAGATTATTGATTTCATGATTTCTGTTTTTAAGTTTGACTTCACCTTCAGGATGCACGGTTTAAATCAATTCCATAAAAACTTCCACTTTTTTTTTAATTTTAAAAGATACCACCCACCGGAATATGCTTGAAATAAGCGGAAAACACCAGGATAGATCTGATCGTGAACTGCTCGATAAATTTCAGCAATCGGGGAGCCTGGATATCCTGGGTGAGCTTTATGCCAGGTACATGCACCTTGTGTT
>JAHEEC010000266.1 GCA_024640885.1 Bacteroidota bacterium
CATGCGTACCATAGCGGACTTTTCTTTCATAAATTTTCCGGCTAAAGGACGGGTAAAGTTCCGGATGTTCCAGGAAGATCAGGTCGTGTATGGTGATCACAGACCTGATCCTGCTTTTATGAATCCTGAATGGCAGTTCGTTGCTGAGGCCATGATAGAGATCAATGGCATCCTTCGTGAGCCTCTGCGTAAGCCTGTAACTGCGCCAGAGCGATCCGGACAGGCGCCAGATTGGGTTTCCGGGTTGAACAATTTCCGTGCCGGGTGGCTCATTGAAAAGCCCGGGATCGGCTATATGCGGAGTATAGAGAAGGCATTCATTCTCCGGGTAGAACCGGCATATATTGGAAATGATGTACCTGCTGTAGTTACCCAGGCCGCTGTAATTATTAAAGGCTCGTTTAGCGTCAAATCCAATCCGCATTATACTGCCACATTGTATTCCCTTAGGGCATCGTTCAGGGAGGTTTTCAGATCTGTGGAGGGCCTTCGTGTTCCAATAATCAGCGCGCATGCTACCTGGAAGTCACCTGCCGGAAATGATTTGGTATAGGAACCGGGAATAACCACCGAGCGTGCCGGAACCACCCCTTTCATCTCCACCGGATCTTTTCCGGTTACATCAATAATCCTGGTGGAATTGGTGATTACCACATTGGCTCCCAGAACAGCTTCGGATTCCACCCTTACACCCTCCACCACGATGCTTCTGGAACCGATGAAACAGTTGTCCTCAATGATCACCGGAGCAGCCTGGACCGGTTCCAGGACCCCCCCGATTCCTACTCCCCCGCTTAAATGAACGTTCTTTCCAATCTGGGCACAGGACCCGACGGTTGCCCAGGTATCGACCATGGTTCCTTCATCCACATAGGCTCCGATATTTACATAGGATGGCATCATGATGACTCCTCTTGAAATATAGGAACCGTACCTGGCAATGGCATGGGGTACCACACGTACACCTTTTTCTTTATATCCACTTTTGAGTGGAATCTTATCGTGGAACTCGAAAGGGGGAGTTTCAATGGTCTCCATCTTCCTGATGGGAAAGTAGAGGATGACTGCTTTTTTGACCCAGTCATTTACTTTCCATCCCCGGGACTCCTTTTGTGCTACCCGCAATACCCCCCGGTCCAGCTGGTCGACCACCTCGTGAATGGCTTCCTGCACACTTTTTTCACCAAGAAGTCCCCGGTCATCCCATGCAGCTTCAATGATCTTTTTTATTTCCATCTTCCAAAAGTAAGAACTTTAATGAGTCGTGCCACCAGATACAATACTACCAGCGTAAATATGATGGTGGCTCCCGAGGGTATATCCAGGTAGTAAGAAAGCAAGAGGCCCAGTAAGGAAGCAATAAAGCCTATCACAATTGATCCGATCATGATGTGACTGAAGCGGTTTGTAAAAAGGTTGGCAATATTCTGTGGGACCGTGAGTACAGACAGAACCAGGATGATTCCTGCTGTCCGGATACTCAATACGATGGTCAGGGCTACAAGTACGATGAGGAGATAGTTAATGAACATTACCGGGATTCCCCTGATCCGGGCAAACTGTTCATCAAAGGCCACATACAGAATCGGCCTGTACAGGATGATACTTACCGAACTTACCAGCAGAGCAAGTACCAGCATAAGCCAGAGATCGGTGGAGCTGACTGTGATAATACTACCAAAAAGGTAGCTCATCAGGTTAGGTGCATACCCCGGGGTCAGGTAGACAAAAATGATGCCGATAGCCATACCCAGGGACCAGAGGATGGCAATGATGGAATCGTTTCGAAGGATCTTCCGTCGTGTAAGGTTTTCGGTGGTCAGCGCTGCCAGGACTGCAATTGCCGCGGCCCCGGCCAGTGGAGGGAAGCCCAGGTAGTAGCCAATCCCAACTCCTCCGAAGGAGGCATGGGTTATTCCTCCACTGATAAACACCATCCGTCTTGCCACAATATAGGTTCCGATGATGCCACAGGAGATAGACATCAGCAGTGCCGCCAGCAGTGCATTCTGGAAAAAATCATAGGTGAGCAGGTGCAGCAGGTCCATATTAATTGTGTGTGTGCTCCTTAATGACCCTGTGAGGCACAGGTCCGTGGGCGATGACTTCAATGGGGCAGTTATACACCTTTAGTTGTTCCTCGTTT
>JAHEEC010000139.1 GCA_024640885.1 Bacteroidota bacterium
GAGGTGACCAGTGTGCCCGGCATGCAGGTGAAGGGAAGGATGTTGGCGATCCCCGAGATGCCCTTGTCCACCAGGATGGCCGAGGTACCCAGGTTCAGGGCTGGGTCACCGTCGTAATGGCGGTGTACATAGGGCCCGCAGGCATTCAGCATATCCTTGACAGACACCTCTTTATCCTCGTCGAACAATCCGTGGAACTGCCTGGTGATCTTCTTGGCGGAAACCTCCTGGAAATACTCCTGGAGCTTGGATTTGACAACCCCCTTGAAATCACCCTTCCATTTGCTGTCACGGGTGTACCGGATCGTGGAGTAGGAGAGCCACTCTGCAAAGGGTGCGATCCAGGTCTCCGCGCCGAACTTCTCGAGCCTGGTGACCAGGTGGCCGCTGCAGAAATCATTGTCCCGCATGAAGATCTCTCCCACCACGGCAATGACCGGTTTCCGCCTCCCGTTGGAGAGGGGGATCAGGGTGAATGTATGAGCGATCCGGGCCAGGGTGTCAGTGAGGTCATCCCCGCCGTTTTCCATGCAGGCCACAAGGTCGGCCAGTGCCTGCTGGTAAACCTTTTCGGTGTTCCCGGGAATTACTTCGTAGGGTTTCCGTTCCTGTTTGAGTTTGCGGATCATGTCCATGGCCACAAAACCCTTCCAGCAGTTCAATCGGAACTTGGAGCCGTGCCCTGCCGATATATCCTCGTAGGAACCATCATTGCTGGGCGCGATGATTTCGGTCTTGTCGTATCCCAGCCTGTCGAACAGCACCCTTTGAAAGCGGTTGTACTGACCGAACCTGCAGGGGCCGTTGTGGTCGGGCATGAAGAAACTGACTTTTGCCGGATCCACCCCGGGCTCCATCAGTTTTTTAAGGAAACTACCCGTGGTACAGATCATGGGGAAGCACTCCCTGGAAGAGGTATACTTCCGGGCCAGGTCCAGGTCTTCCTGGGTCTGCATGGGCAACGATTCCGAATTGATCCCGAAACTCCGGCACACCCCTGCAATCACATGTGAGGCATCGCTCAGGTAGGGGAAATAGAGCACCCGGTCCTTCATGGGAGAGGAGGTCATCACACCGGGCGTATAGACCCGCTTTATGCGCTTTTCCCCAACCCTCGAGCCTTTCAGGCTGTCCAGGAAGGCTTCATAGCGGGTGATCATCCCGGCGTCGGCGCCATGTTCATCGATCTCGATCTCCATATAGGGTTTGCCGGCCATCTCCTCGTGCACGAAATGGGCCAGGAAGGAGTCAGGACCGCACCTGAAATTACCCATGTAGATGCCATGGAGCCGGTCATCCCGGGCGATGATCCTTGCAGCGGCCAGGATGCGCTGACCATTGGGCCAGTACATCTTGTTGTAATCAAAGGTGATGTTCTCCTCTGAGAGGGGAAGGAAGTCCATGGGAATGGGCAATACATCCAGGTTGATCAGCTTCTCCACCATGCTCAGGTTGAGGGCAGGGTCCCCCGTGTTATAGGGCCTTCCAATGATTACCAGGCACTCCTTGTCCTCGGGCAGGCTGGCCATTACCTCACGGCCCCGGGTCTTCACCCGTTGCTCGAAGAGGGTCTGCTTCACATCGGCCTTCTTCATGGCCTCTACGATCTGCTTTTTGCTGAGCTTGAACCTCTTTCCAAAATAGTCGTAAAGTTCATTTTCAACCACCTTCCCGTAATACCGGAAATTGAGGGTGGGGGTCAGCAATTTTTCCCGCTGTTCCTCTGGCAGGGATGCGCGCACCATAAAAGGGACGGTCTGCACCCAGGGGCAATTGCAGTTGGAGGTGGGATTGTCCTTCTCCCCCCTGGCATTGATCATGAAGGGGGTGAAGACATAATCGGTCTTTCCTTCGAGCATTTCGTAGATATGCCCGTGCATCACCTCCACTGGGAAACAGGTCTCGGCCACGATCATGCTCAGTGATTTCTTAATGGTCTGGGTGTTGGTCTCTTCGGAGACCACCACATTGAACCCCAGCTCTTTAAAGAATGTGCTCCAGTAGGGGAACTGCTGGTAAAATACCATCAGGCCCCGGGGGATCCCTATGGTGGTCCTCCCCTGGATTAACTCCGGCTCAAACCCTTCGGTGAGCATCCCCAGGCGCTCCTCGAAATAGTTGGGAATTCCCTGGCCCTTGCCCTTCCGTTCATCCAGTTCATATTTTTCGCACCTTCCGCCATAGAAGAGGGGCTTTTTCTCCCCTTCGATCCGCACCCGCCTGATCTCACACTGGTTGGAGCAGGCCTTGCAGGTGAATTTATCCACTGTGTATGGGATCTTACTGATATCGAATCCCTTGAAACGGGTCTGCAGCTTGTGCTCCTTGATGTGGTCCCGGGCCAGCATGGCAGCCCCGATGGCACCCGTCACATCAAAATGGGGAGGGATGTGGATCTTCTTCCCGGTCACTTTCTCAAAGGCAGCAACCACGGCCCGGTTGTTGGTCACACCACCCTGGAACAGGATGTGGTTTCCCACCCGCTTTTTGCGCACCACCTTCTGGATGTAATTGTGCACGATGGAGTAAGCCAGTCCCCCCACAAGGTTTTCCTTTTCCACACCCTTCTGCTGGAAGGCATTGAGGTCAGATTCCATGAACACCGTGCAGCGGTCCCCCAGACCTGCAGGATTGCAGGCTCCCAGGGCCATTTCGCCGAACTCCTCGATAATGTTGATGTCCAGTTTCTCTGACTGCTCCTGAAGGAAAGAACCCGTACCGGCGGCACACACCTTGTTCATTTCAAAGTCCACCACCACCCCGTTGTCAATTGAGATGTATTTTGAATCCTGTCCCCCAATCTCAAAAATGGTATCCACCTGGGGATCGAAGGCAATGGCAGCAGTGGCCTGTGCAGTAATTTCGTTCCTGATCAGGTCGGCCCCGATGAAATCCCCGGTCAGATAACGCCCCGAACCGGTGGTGCCTGCTCCTTTGACCACCACCCTGTCGCCGACCTCTTCAAATATTTCCCACATGCCCGTCCGGATGGCATCCAGGGGCTTGCTGGCGGTGGGAAGATACCTGCGCGCAATCACCCGGTTCTGGTCATCGATCAGCACCACGTTTGTGCTCAGCGATCCGATGTCAAGACCAAGGTAAACCTCATATTTCTCCCTGGATTCGGGGATCTGGTAAACTTCCTTCTGGATATTTGATTCAGGTGCCACCAGTGGCTCAAAGGATTTCCCCCTGGATTTTTCCCCATTGATGTACTTCACCAGTTCCTCTGTTCCCTGGTAGGGCTGGCCGTTGGACTTACCGCTTTCCAGATGGTGGAAAACGGCCCCCATGGCTCCCATGGATGTATTGTGCTCGGGGATCATGAGCTCCCCGTCCGCGGCGTTCAGCAATTCCCTGAAGGCCCTCACCATGCCGATGTTGGAAGAAACACCCCCCTGGAACATGACCGGGAAGCGGATGGTTTTACCCCTTCCCAGCGAGCTTATGAAATTGCGGGCCACGGCAAAGCATAACCCCGCCACGATATCGTGCACGGGAGTGGCGATCTGCTGGAGGTGGATCATGTCGCTCTTGGCAAATACGCTGCAACGACCTGCGATGCGAGGAGGGTTGGTGGATTTGAGTGACAGTTCACCGAATTCTTTCTCGATGCTGATTCCGATGCGTTTGGCCTGCTGGTCAAGGAATGAGCCGGTACCTGCGGCGCAGAGTGTATTGAGTTCGAAATCTGAAAGGCGGGATGCATCGTTGTCCAGCTCATCCATGAAGATCAGCTTGGAATCCTCCCCGCCCATTTCGATGATGGTCCGCACTTTCGGGTAGAGCCTGGCGACGGAGGTGGACTGTGCCACGATCTCATTCACAAAGGTGCCTCCCATCAGTTCAGCGGCCAGTTTACCGCCCGTTCCTGTAAAACTCAGGTGACCAAACTGTTCCTTTGAATAGGTTTTTTCAAGCAGGTCCAGGATCTCCTTCAATTTATTAAAAGGTTTCCCATGACAATAGTTATAGAGGTCATTGATCACATGACCCTTGTCATCCATAACCACAGTATTGATGGAGATGGAACCGATGTCAAATCCGAACTGGTAGCTTTGTATCATACGCGCTTCCTACAGTGAGTGTAATTTAGTAGCCAATTATCTATCTGCCCTCCTTGGGATCAAACGGGTTTCAATTGGTGTAAAATCCCAGAGTATCAGCTGAAAATATATATAAAATATTGAATGAAACTGCTGACAGAAGCGACTATCGCCGGTAATTAGAACCTGTCTAAATAAAATTGAATGAACCTCTACTGGAGTGAAGAGAGGAACTCCACCACCTTGTGGCTGTCCTCGGCGGCATTCACCTCTTTATCCCTGTAGATCAGTGTTCCGCCGTGATCGAGGATGAAGGTCCACCGCTGGATGGTAAGGTCTCGGGCAAGGTCAAGGGCTTTTCCCTTGAGCTCCACCTGGATGGTCTTTCCCTCTGACAGCGGCACATCAAAAAGCCTGGCGATCTCTCCCGATTCATCCGAGAGGAGGGTAAAATTGAGCTGGTGTTCCAGGGCAAAGAGTGCCAGGGTTTCCTTTTTGTCCCCTGAAACACCTACCACCTGGGCTCCCATACCTGCCAGATCGGTTTTCTGGTCGCGGTAACTGCAAGCCTGTTTTGTGCAACCGCCCGTAAAAGCAGCAGGATAGAAATAGACCACCAGGTACTCTGTGGATTTAAGCTGCTTCTTTAATACCCATTTGGAACCATCCTGGTCAGTGCCAGTGAAATTCGGTACTTTATCGCCCAGGGTCACCTGTGAAAATATCATTCCAATGGTGACTACAGCCAGGACGATCGTGCTCAGGTATCTTTTCATGATTTCCGGAATTATGTTTACACCAATGCGAATTTAGCACATTATCCCTGTAAAACCGTTGAATAATTGCTTAGTTTGTATACAAATTTCCATCAATGGCCTCCGGTTACAAACATCTTTTTGGCCCAGTGCCTTCCCGCAGACTGGGGATGTCCCTGGGAGTGGACCTGATCCCCCACAAGATTTGCTCCCTCAATTGTGTGTACTGTGAATGCGGACGCTCTACCACCCTGACCGGGGAACGCAAGGAATATGTGCCTGTGGAGGAGGTGTTCCTGGAGTTGACCGGTTTTTTCAGGAGCAATCCTGATCCCGATACCCTTACATTCTCAGGGGCCGGAGAGCCCACACTCCACTCCCGCCTGGGAGAAGTGATCGGATTTTTAAAGGACTTACGGCCGGGCATACCCGTGGCAGTGCTGACCAATGGCACGCTCCTGGGCGATCCCGGTGTAAGAAACGAACTGATGGCGGCAGACCTGGTCCTTCCCTCCCTGGATGCCGCCACGGAAGAGGCCTTCCGCAGGATCAACAGGCCGGGTCATCACCTCCGCCTGGAGGATTACATCCGGGGGCTGGTGGATTTTGGAAGAGAATTCAAAGGTGAAATTTGGATGGAGGTCCTGATCCTGCCGGGGTATAATGATGGCATGGAGAACATCCTGGCCCTGAAAGAGGCGCTGCTAAAGATCAGGCCCCGGCGGATCCAGCTGAACACCCTCGACAGGCCGGGGAGCGTGGATGGGCTTGAAGCAGCCTCCCGTGAATCACTGGAGGGAATTGCAGCCTTATGGAACATGCCAAATGTGGAGATCATTGCCAGTGTCAAGGATAGCCATACCGTGAAATCTTACCGTTCAGATGTGGAAAACACCATCCTTGAAACCATCTCAAGGAGGCCCTGCACCGTGGGCGACCTCGAGAAGATCCTGGGCCTTCCAGTTGCTGAGATCAATGCATGTCTCGGTTCTCTCGAAGGCGCTGGAAAGATTGAAACCACAGGGCAGGAGCGGGGGACTTTTTACCAGCTGAGGACGCGACCCTAGGGAGTGGAATGCCATGGGAACGGATTGGTTATCCGGCCCCCTGTGTGCGGTCCATCCATCGCCTGAAGAGCACATCATAAATTCCATAGAAGGGAATACCGGCTTCATCAGATTCCCTGTAGATCAGCTCCATCTTTTGCAGGGATTTGAGGGATCGTAAGACAGTGGCAGGATTTCCCAGGCGATGCCTGGAAATAAAATCGGCTGATGTGGGCTGTTTTACCACACCATCCCTGGCCACCGCTTTTAAAAGGTTCCACTGGGGCTTTGTGAGCATATCCCGGTACCCGAAAAAGACAAATTCCTGTTCCTTCAGGATCCTGGAGGCTTCCAGTTTCCAGTGATCCGGATCGATGCGTTTCCCGGATGAGATGAAGGTCCGGTTGCAGAGCAATTGTACATAGTAGGTATAGTGATCGGCCCAATCCAGCATCTCCTGGACGGTACCAGGGGCAATGGACCTGGATTTTTCCCTGAATTTTGACTCGATGAATTCATTGTAAGGGCTGGAAGGGATCTTCCCGATCTTTATAAATTGCGTGCTTCTGAAAAAGGGCCGTGAAGGATTCATAAACAGTTCGTTCATAAGATGTTGCTGGCTTCCGGAGAAAATGAAACAGACATTTTTTAAATCCTGCACCACCGACCTCAGCCAGGCATCGGTCTGACCTTCGGGGTATTCCAGGATCTGCTGAAATTCATCAATGGCAATCACCACCGGCCTGGAATGGGATTCCAGGATGGAGAACAATTCATGAATGGATTTGCGGCTCTCCTCGGGGGATGACCTTACGGTCACCACCGGGATGCCCTGAAGGCCGTCGTAACTTATCACGGGGCGAAGGGAACGGATAAATGTCCAGGCCTTTTTCCCGGGAGTGCTTTGTTCTGAAAGCTGGGAGAGGATGGCTGCCGAGAATTGGTTCAGAAGTTCATTGATGGATTCAGTGGCCAGGATATCAAGGTAGATGGTCAGGTGATTGCTGCGAAGGTGATGGAACAAATGCTTGATTAATGCAGTTTTTCCGAGCCGCCTGAGGGCGATCAGGGTGGTTGAATTCCCGCCTTTCACATTTCTGATCATCTGGTCCAGCTCTGCTTCCCGGTCACAAAAATATTCCGGGCCAAAATATCCTGTGGTTGGGAACGGAGTCCTTGGTGATTCCATGGTGTTACAAATTGTAATTAACAAAATGCAATATACAATAAGTATAATAGATATCCAAATAAATGCGCCCCGGGATGCACCCTTTGCGGGTCCTCAGGTCATGGTCGAGTTTAATCCGATGCTTGCCCGAAATCTGCGAGCAATGTCAGCCTGAATGTATTAGCCAGGATGGAGTTCTGACCCTGGACGGGCAGCAGGTATGAAATGTCAAAGGTGAGGAACCGGTACCTGGCTCCCAGTCCGGTTGTGAAATAGTTTCTG
>JAHEEC010000267.1 GCA_024640885.1 Bacteroidota bacterium
GATCCTTCACCAGGTCGAGTTTCCGGAAGACCGGTTTTTGACGAAGAAAATCCTTCATCCGGATCGTATCGCGGGTCTCATCGATCTGGAAATATTTTTTCCAGTATCTCTTCTGGTTCCAAGAGGCATCCCCGGAGCCATTGAGCATGACCCGGTCAAAATTTTCCAGGTAGGTCTGGTTAAAATGGTATTTATAGATTCCTTCCCGGGCCGTATCAATCACCTCGGGATTGAGGTCGCTTCCAAAGATCTGTGTCCTGTCCAGCATTTCCAGTCCATCCAGAACCATCATCATGGAATAGATCTCCTGTCCGGTGGAGCAGCCCGGGTGCCAGATGCGGATCGTGGTTTTATCCTTTAAACCGGGCAGCACCTCATTTTTGATCTTCATCCAGATCTCAGGATCTCTGAACAATTCGGTGGTGTGTACCGTGAGTTTTCTTACAACGCGCTCCAAAAACTCGCCATCATCCCTGATCCGGGCGGTCAGCGTCTCCATGTCCATTTCCATTTCCAGCAGGATCCTCGTAAGGCGGCGGCGAAGGGAAGTAATAGAATAAAGGGTGAAGTCATATTCGGAGTGATCGCGAATCACTTCCTGAAAGTGCTGAATATCCTTTCCGATGACCTCCACATGGTAAATCTAGCGAATTATTGATTATCTTCAACTTTGGATAAACTCCTTTTGGTGTTATCTTTGAAATACATAACCAGCATGCCATGACCATTGGTATTCTCATATTTCCCGGAGCCCATGGTGACAAGGAACTGACCAGGGTCCTGGAGGAGAAATACAGGAAATCGGTTAAGACGGTTTGGAACCGCGAAACCGACCTGGATGGCATTGATGTGCTGATTATCCCTGGCGGGTTCCCATGCAAAGGATCCTCCAGCTCCTCCAAATGCATCCGGGAGTCCCCGGTCATTGATTCCCTCTATGAATTTGCTGAACGGGGAAGGATCCTCATCGGGATCGGCAACGGTTTCAGGGTGCTGTGTGAAACGGGACTTGTGCCTGGAGCACTGCGGATGAACAGGAATCAGCGTTTCATTTGCCGGAACACCTTTATCAAACCCGACAATGACTACAACGCACTGACCAATAAGCTCTCCAACGACAAAGCCTATCGAATACCCATTGCCACAGGGTACGGAAGATATGCTGCCAGGGAGGAGACGCTGGTCCAGATGCGCCTCAATGAGCAGATCCTGTTCCGTTACTGTGACGAGCATGGTCGGATCTCAGAGGAGATCAACATCACCGGCGCGGTGGATAACATTGCCGGGGTCAGCAATGAAAAGAAGAATGTGATAGGCATCATCCCCCAGCCCGAGAGGGCAGTCTTCACCTACGGGGGGAACGGGGATGGCACGGCCATCTTCGATTCGCTCATGGATTTTATTTAAAAGGGAGAAGGCCGTGTGGCCTATTTCCCCGGGGTCTCCTTCAACCGGAAGAGGGTCTTGCCTTCGCTGACGATCATTTGCACCACATCGAAAAGTACCAGCTTGGTGATAAGGCTCACCAGCTCCTTCCGCTGGAAACCTGTATCGCGCTGGATCCTCGCGAGTGATGCCTCTCCCGATTCTTCCAGGTAGCGTAGCAGCAGTCCCTCACGGCGGGTAAATTCCAGGAGCTTTCCGCGTGATTTTTTCTCTTCTCTCCATACCTGCAACTGGATGACGCTGGCCAGGATGTTTTGGTCCCCCACCCTGAGATAGGCCAGCCATCGATCCCCTTCGTCCCGGGCATAGACCGGTTTATCAGCCACCTGGGGAATATAGATCTCAAGAACATTCTTTCCCTGGATGGAATGGTTTTTGCTCCTGAATTGTACCTCCGGTCTGCAATAAAGTGAAGCGGCCGATTGCACCATGTAGAACTCCTCATCGGATCTCACCCCGCTGATCCTGCCGTTATCCTTGACCCCGATCAGGAGCCTGCCTCCATCTGTATTGGAGAAGGCGGAAAGGGTGCGGGCGATCTTCCGGGCATCGCTGATCTCGAATTTGAAATCCAGCTGCTGGTTTTCACCTTCAGCAATCAGCGATCTCAGGTATGCATGTTCCGAAGGTTCCATACGGATCAAAAATACGAGTTCCCTTCCGAACTGGTGGTTTTTTCTGC
>JAHEEC010000268.1 GCA_024640885.1 Bacteroidota bacterium
AGGCATCCATTGCCTCATGGGAGCAGAACTACCTGCTGGTGGCACCGGTGAGCGGGGCGGTTGCCTTTACGCGGTTCTGGAGTGAGAACCAGAATGTGAAAGCGGGGGAAAAGGTGTTGACAATTATTCCGGCTGAATCGGGATCCATGGTTGGAAAAATCAGGCTCCCCACCGAGGGTGCAGGTAAAGTGAAAATGGGGGACCAGGTAAATATACAGTTTGATAACTATCCACACCTGGAGTACGGGATGGTGAAGGGAAATGTGAGCAATATATCGGAGGTGCCCGATGATGATTTCTATATGGTGGAGGTGGAATTGCCCAACGGACTCCGAACCTATTATGATTATGAGATCAGATTCAGTCAGAATATGCAGGGTAATGTGGAGATCCTCACTGAAAAGAAACGCCTGCTTCAAAGGGTCCTGAATCCCATTAAATCTGCATTCACGAAACAGATTGAGATGTGATCCGGAAAACCACCCTGAGCACGATTATTCTTCTGATGGCCGGTTTGACAACCGGCTATTTTGCTGGAAGAGGAGCCATCGGCTTTCTTTCCATAACCTACCAGGAAAAGGATCTCCCGGTTGTGGGCCGGACAGGGACCGGTACCCGCGCCGCCGCACAAAAACTGGCCATTCGAATGGTGGACCTGGGAGGAGTTGGTGTAGTACCCGACTCATTGAACTGGGGCTCAAATTATTCCCATAACCAGCACTACTTCGAGGATGTGTTCATTGAAAACCCGCCTTTTGTGGATTCTGTGGCCTTTCACAGGGAGCGTGACAAACTTGACCGGTATGCGGAAAAAATGGCTGGATATGGATACAATGCAATGGCCATCCCATGGTTCCTGGAGGTTGTTAATTTTGACCTGGAAGGGGATGGTTCACAGGTCTATGGAGCCAGCAGCCTCTACAGGAGCAGGCACGATACCCTCACCCGTAGGTTCGGGGAACTCATGGAGCATGCTGCAGGTCAAGGGCTCCATACCTACCTGTGGACTGATATGGTGGCACTGACCCGGCCCCTGGAGGCCTATTTTGTGGAGCGGTTCGGATCGGTAGATACGGAAAACCGGGCACTCTGGCAGACCTATGAAAAGGCCGCTGAAGAGGTATTTTCAAAGTTCCCGCTTGTGGATGGCATCATCCTGCGCATCGGGGAGGCCGGTTCGGTCTACAACAAACCCGGATGGGATTATAAAAGTGAGCTCTATGTGAGGAGCGATCAGGCGCTCCGGCTGATGCTGGAGGCATTCCTTGCAGCGGCTGAGAAGTATGACAGGACCATTATTTTCAGGACCTGGTCCGTGGGTGTGGGAGAGATCGGGGACATGCATACCAATCCCCGGACCTATGCCAGGGTGCTTGATGGCATCCAATCGGGGCACCTGGTGGTTTCCACCAAATATTCCAGCGGTGATTTCTACAGCTGGCTGGCATTCAATCCCACCCTTTATGGCGGCGGTCAAAAGCGAATGGTTGAGTTCCAGGCCAAACGGGAATATGAGGGTTTTGGTTCCATCCCCAATTACGTGGCGCCCCTTCACCAGGCAGCCCTGCAATCGATCCTTGAGAAGAACCCCCTGGTGGAAGGGGTTTGGGTCTGGACCCAGTACGGGGGGCCCCTCAGGGCGGGTCCCATGATCATCTATCCGTTTCACGGTTTCAACGTGATCAATGACCTCAATGTGTTTGCAACCAGCCGCCTGGTAATGGATCCCTATGCGGTGCTTGATTCCATCACGGCCCAATGGATCGGGGTCCGCTTTGGAACGGATACTTTGCTGGTGTCGACCCTCACGAATTTCTTCAATGAATCCCATGATGTGTTGCTTAAAGGATTATATATCAGCGATTTTGCAAAATACGATGTGCGTGCACTGGGACTGGAACCACCCCCCATGCTCTGGATCTTTGAGTGGGATATCCTGGGCGCTTCCAGTGCGGTCTTCAGCAATATTTATTTCATTACAAAGGAGCACTTTCAGGAAGTGACAGGGGAGGGGTTTCAGGCTGTGAAAGGAGCCGCCGCCCTGAGGGATCTACTGCTGGAGGTGCGGGACAGGGTGACCATGAACCAGGAGGATTATGACTTGCTGGTGTCATCGGTGGGTTATGAA
>JAHEEC010000269.1 GCA_024640885.1 Bacteroidota bacterium
CCAGGATCTATGTGACCGATATCTCCATGTGGGAAGAGATCGGCCGGGCACACGGAGAGTGCTTCGGCTCCATCAGACCTGCCACTTCCATGGTCCAGGTATCTGCCCTGATCCGTCCCGTTTCGCTTGTGGAGATTGAATTTACGGCCATGGTGGATTAGATGCCGATGAAATTGCGTATTGCTCCCGGAATCATTATCTTCCATGGCACATCCGGCACTGAATCTTCCTCCCCATGAGGAAGTCAGGGCTGCTATAAAATGAAGTCCATGTTCATAATTTCAGAAGGAAACCAATGGTAAGATACAGCAAAAGAAAACCGGGCATCGTGATGATCAAAAACAAAAAACTGGTCTGCCCGGTGTGTGACAACGACCAGTTTATAGAGACCAAAGCACAGATGAACACCGCCGCAGCCAGTTTCTTCGACCTGGACTGGGCCAACAAGGAGGCCAGGTGTTTTGTCTGTTCCGATTGCACTTATGTCTACTGGTTCAGGAGTTGAATGGGGGGAATTATGAATGAATATAACCGGCCTTAAGATATGACCTCCAGGGAAAGGGTAATGATGAGCATTGAGCGCCGGCAGCCGGACAGGATCCCGGTGGACCTGGGTGCCTCCACGGTAACGGGTATCTCTGCCATCGCCTACAATAAACTAAAGGAGCACCTGGGGGTGGAGAGCCCTACCCGGGTCTTTGATGTGGTGCAGCAGCTGGCCATGGTGGATGATGCGATCATTGACTCCTTCGGTGTGGATGCGGTGGACCTGAACCGGATCTTTATGGATGACATGGGCTGGTACCCCGTGACCCTGGGCGACGGGAGCGGGGGGAGATTCCCGGAATGGTACAGGCCTGAACAGCATGAGGATGGTTCATTTTTTTTGCGGGATCATCGGGGCCGGGTCATGTCCAGGATGTCCAGGAACGGATCTTGCTTCGATCAGACCCTGTTCCCCTGGGAAAATGGATATCCCGATAATTTCGAAGATATGGGGGAAGCGTTCAGATCCATCAACTGGACCGCCCATTCCCACACTAAGTACATCCAGATCGACGATCAGGAGTTGCGCAGGCGGACCCTCAGCCTGAGGGAGTCCACCGACCGGGCCATTGTCATGTCCGGGGGGGCCAAGCTCCTTGAAATGGGCTTTTTCTTAAGGAGAATGGACCAGATGCTCATGGACCTGCTTGCCGATCATGAGAACCTTACAGGGATGCTGGATAAGCTGATGGATCTTCACCTGGCCGGACTGGAAAAAAAGATCCGCGCGGTGGGGGACCTGGTGGATGTGATCCGGTTTGGCGATGACCTTGGGATGACCACCGGGCCCTTTATGGACCTGGATACCTTCAGGAAGTTTTTCAAACCCCGTTACAGGATCTTATGCGACTATGTGAAACAGCACAGCGGGATGAAAATTTTCCTCCACTCCTGTGGCAGCATCCGGCAGTTTATCCCGGACCTGATCGAGGTTGGGTTCGACATCCTGAACCCGGTCCAGACCAACTGCCGTGGAATGGAAGCGCGCGAACTGAAGGAAGAGTACGGTCGTGAGATCACCTTCTGGGGCGGGGGAGTGGATACAGCTGCAGTATTGCCTGCGGCAACCCCTGAAGGGGTCAGGCGGGACGTGTTGAACAGGTGCGAGATCCTTTCAAAGGGCGGTGGGTTCATCTTTGCTCCCATCCACAACATCCTTCCTGAAGTCCCTCCGGAGAATGTGCTGGCGGCTTACCATGCCGTAAGGGAGTTCAACGGGGGTTGACCTCTCCTAGGGTGCTGCATTGACACTTTCCAGCATGGCCACAATATTCTCCGGTGGCACATTGGCCAGGATGTTATGAACCTGCTGAAATACAAAACCCCCTCCCGGACTGAAAATGGAGGTAAGTTCTTTTACATTCTCCCTCACCTTATCAGGGACTGCCAATGGAAGCACCCGCTGGGTATCGCATCCGCCGCCCCAGAAGGTGATCTTTCCTCCAAACTCCGATTTCAGCCTGGCCGGCTCCATGCCCCTGCAGGAGATCTGGACAGGATTCACCGCATCAAGGCCCGCATCGATCAGGTCGGGGAGCAGTTCATAGATGCCGCCGCAACAATGAAGTTGCACCTTTACC
>JAHEEC010000270.1 GCA_024640885.1 Bacteroidota bacterium
TCCTCATGCACCTGCCTGCCCTGCCGGTCTGGCTGGGTGGATTGATCTGGCTTATCTTTAATAAGAGTCATCGCGAATACCGGGTTTTTGCCTGGGCATTTATCCTTACGCTTTTGCTGATTATGCTGTTGCGCGGTAAGTTCTACTATACCATTGCTGCGTATACAATCCTGGTGGTTTTTGGTGCCATTGCATGGGAACAGTGGTCCCTGCGCTCCCGCTGGATTTTGGGATATGTGGTGCTCGGTACCATCCTGTTGAACGGAGTTTTTGTGCTCCCATTCAGCCTGCCTGTCTACAAACCCGGACGCATGATTGAATATGACCGGGTCCAGATTGAGAGGGGATTGGAAGTGATGCTTAAGTGGGAGGATGGCAAGGTCCATGACCTCCCCCAGGATTATGCCGACATGGTGGGCTGGGATGAACTGGGCCGGAAAGTGTGGGCTTTTTATGACAGCCTGGCAGATTCCGTAAAAGCCAGCACCCTGGTCTACGGCGAAAATTACGGGATGGCCGGGGCGGTCCTTTATCACAGGCCCGACCACTCCTACCCCGAGGTATACAGCTTCAATGATGCCTTCATGGAGTGGATCCCAAGACATCCGGAGATGGAACACCTCATTTACATGGGACGGTCCGAAAGGCTCCCGCTCTATTTCCGGGATCTGAAGCTGGTGGGAACTGTGGAGAATCCCTATTTCAGGGAAACCGGGCTGCCCGTTTACTTTGGGAGCTACCCGACCCGGAAGCTATACGAGGACTGGGAAGAGACCTGGCAGGAATCCAAAGGCCGGTTTACCAGGGAATAACTATTTTCATCTCTGTGTGAAGCAAAATATGTTAATCTTTATGGATAGTCAGAGGGAAGGCGTAACTTTGTACTATGAGCTCAAATAAAAGCCAGCCAGCCTGGATGGATATTGTCAGCCGGTACAACAAACCCGATCTGGGGAAAAGCATCTGGCAAATTATCAATTCCCTGGTTCCATATGCCGCGCTCTGGTACCTGATGTACCTCTCCCTGGGAGTCTCCTACTGGATCACCCTCGGGCTGGCAGTGCTGGCCACAGGGTTCCTGGTCCGGATATTCATCATCTTTCACGATTGCGGTCACGGTTCATTTTTTAAATCGGTGCGGGCCAACAGGATCGTGGGGACATTCCTGGGGAGCCTTGTATTCACGCCCTATGAATACTGGCACAACGACCATGCCATACACCACAGGACGGTTGGCAACCTCGATAAGAGGGGACACGGCGATGTGTGGACCCTCACCACGGATGAGTACAGGCAACTCTCCCGCAAGGATAAATTCATCTACCGCCTCTACCGCCATCCTGTCATGTTGTTCCTGATCGGACCCTTTTTCCTGTTTGTGGTCTGGTTCCGGTTTCCCAGGAAAACCATGAACAGAAAAGAGAAAAACAGCATCTATATCACCGACCTGATCCTCCTGTTCATTATTTCAGGCCTGATCCTCCTTGTGGGTTGGAAAGCATACCTGCTGATCCAGATCCCCGTGATCTATTTTGCCACCTCACTGGGCGTATGGCTATTTTATGTACAGCACCAGTTCGAAGATGTGATCTGGTCAAGGCAGCAGGATTGGGATTACCACAAAATGGCTTTGGAGGGAAGTTCCTTCCTGAAATTCCCAAGGATCCTGCAGTGGTTCTCGGGCAACATCGGATTTCATCACATTCACCACCTGAGTCCCAGGATCCCCAACTACAACCTGGAGCGTTGCCACCGCGAGAATGAATTGTTCGCTGGCATCAAGCCCGTGACCATGGTTCCAAGCTTCCGGACCATGAATCTGCGCCTCTGGGATGAGAAGAGGGGACATCTGATCAGCTTCAGGCAATTGAAGCGAATGCAAGGTTCCCTGGCAAAATAGCCCCCAACTATCGTGATCACATGAAAGTGGACCATGCACTCAACCCGGAACAGCTCTCTCTCCCACTGGAGAGTTTCTGGTCCCTGGCCAGCGAAAAAGTGAGGCTCATTGAAGCTGATTACGATACCGGTCAGGGTGCCCCTGTATTTACAGTGGACGGCAGGTACTCCTCACGGGGCTGGACCGAATGGACCCAGGGT
>JAHEEC010000271.1 GCA_024640885.1 Bacteroidota bacterium
CACAAACGAACTGATTGTGAAGATCGTGAGCAATAATTCTGAGCCTGTAGCCGTAGACCTGAAGATCAATTCAAAAAAGACACCCATGCAAGAAGCACTGAAGATCGTGTTGGCCAGTGATGATCTTTCTGCCATGAACTCCCTGGCAGATCCTGCACACATTGCTCCTGAAGAAGAACAGATCAGGATTTCCGGAAAAAATCACAAACTCGAACTGGATCCCTATTCATTTACCATATTGAAAATTCAGCTTAACTAACACACCATAAAACCAACAAAATGAAAAGTAACAGAAGATCTTTCTTTCAAACATTAGGTGCAGGGACAGCCGGGCTGGGCATTGCATCAACAGTACCGCTGGCTGCTTGCACTACCACGGGAGAAACATCCCCGGGAAACGATGAGCAAATCCTGTTTATCGGAGATGATATTGCCATTGCGGAGACAGTATATGGAAAAGTAAAAGGATTCATCCTTCGCGATATATATCTGTTCCGGGGGATCCCCTATGGTGCGGATACCAGCGGGAAGAACCGTTTCATGCCTCCACAAAAACCGGAATCCTGGGACGATATCCGTCCGGCCGTGTGGTGGGGGAATACTGCTCCGCAAATTATGGATAACAGGTATGGCAATGCTTATTCGTCCTTCGCCGATCACTGGAACTACGATGATGTAAGCGAGGATTGCCTGAAGCTCAATGTATGGACCCCGGCGATTGCCGACGGTAAAAAACGCCCGGTAATGGTCTGGCTGCACGGGGGGGGATATACCAACGGGAACGGTATTGAACAAGATGGTTATATGGGTGAGAACCTGGCCAGGAAGGGAGACATTGTATTTGTTTCCATCAACCACCGCCTGGGGCCCATTGGTTTTTCAGACCTTTCGGGGATAGGTGGTGATAAATATAAGGACTCTGGAAACGTGGGAGCGCTGGATATGGTTGCAGCACTTGCATGGGTGAACGAGAACATTGCCAATTTTGGAGGGGACCCGGGTAATGTGACTATTATGGGACAATCGGGCGGGGGGGCAAAGGTTTGTGTCCTTGCAGCCATGCCAGCGGCACAGGGATTAATTCATAAGGCAGTCCCCTTAAGTGGTTCCTCAACCGAGGCCGGGGATCAGGCCTCTTCCCGGAAACTGGGTGAATATATTTTGAAAGAGGCCGGATTGAAAGCTTCAGAAATTGACAGGCTGCAGGAAATGCCCTGGAAGGAATATATTCTGCTGGCCAATCAGGCCAATCAGAAAATGGTGGCGGAAAGTGAAGGAAGCATAGCTCCACGAGGGGGATTTCGTCCGGTTGCAGATGGGATCAATATCCCCAAAGGCACTTTTTATTCTGAAGAAAATGGTGTTTCCTCGAGTGTCCCGATGATCATCTGCAGCACCTTCCACGAATGGGGGATGGCCCGGACCATGCCTGAATTGGAAAACATCACGGCCGATGAAGCCAGGGAGATGTTAAAGGAAAGGGCAGGATTCAGGGGAGGACTGGGGGAAAAGGCTCCAGAGGTCTATGATGCCTATGCCAGGGCCTTCCCGGATGCAAAGCCCATTGAGGTGATGACGCTTGTGGCCAGCAACAGGCAGGGGGTTGTAAATACAGCAACAGCCAAGTCGAATCAAGCGGCTCCCGTATATGTGGCCTGGTTCGGTTGGGAACCGCCCCTTTTTGATAATAGAATGCGTGCCTTCCATTGCAGTGATATCTGCTTCTGGTTTTACAATACCGACCTGATGCTGACCCATACTGGTGGAGGCGCCCGTCCCAGGGCGCTTTCCGAAAAGATGTCGGACGCATTGCTCTCGTTTATGAATACCGGGGATCCAAACTGCCCGGGCATGCCGGAATGGCCCGTATTTACAGTTGAAAACGGAGAGCTCATGATTCTTAATGACCAATGTGAGGTACAGAATGATCCTGACCGAGAAGGACGTGCGTTGCTATAATATGTCACCAAAAAAAAACCAAGATGAAAAACAGTATAATTAAGACAGCTATGCTTGTCCTGGCATTCGCTCTTTCAGGCAATCTAATCCGGGCTCAGGAAATCAACCAGGCACAGGGCCCCCAATTTGGA
>JAHEEC010000054.1 GCA_024640885.1 Bacteroidota bacterium
TAAAAAAACCGGATCCGGCAAAGGATGGATTAGCACCTTTTATACTGAATCGACTGCTGCTCAACCGCCCGAAGATTGAGGAGAGCGGACATCAGATCTATTTTTCAGTCTCCAGGGGACCATTGAACATCGCTTCATACCTGATGGGAACCACCGAATTGATGACCGGGATGATCACCCACCCCGAAGAGATCCACCAGCTGATCCAAACGATCACTGATTACCTCTCAGATCTGCATGATATTCAGAAGGAGTCAATTCCCACCATTGACGGGATCCTGATCCTGGATGATATCATTGGCTTTATCGGCGAGGATGAGTTTAAATCCTTTGCCCTGCCCTATTTTAAACAACTGTTTGACAGGAACGTTTCGGTAAAATTCCTGCACAACGATGCCTCCCAGCTCTCATCCATCAGCCACCTCCCGGAGATGGGAGTGAACCTGCTGAACATGGGATTTGACACAGATCTGAATGATCTGAAACTTAAGACCGGTCACCGGGTCACCATGCTCGGCAATATCCCCCCCCGGGACGTTCTTGCCATGGGTACAATCCAGGATATTGAGCGTGAAGTGGATGGGCTCATCGGCAACCTGGAGGAGAGGAGCAGGATCATCGCTTCCTGCGGAGGGGGGATGCCTCCTGAGGTGACCACCGAACACATCCGGTGCTTTGTAAATACCCTGAACCGGTTGAGCCGATGAACAGATTCACCTATTTTCCCTGCACCAAATGCCCCGGCACCGGGCTGTTTTCTGGTTCCTTATTTTCACTATGTGCACCCATCAGGGACCTGCTTGGTGAAATGACGCCCTAAACATAAAAACCCAACCCATGAAAACCACTTTTTCTATCTGCCTCTGCTTCATTGCCCTGACTGGTTTTGCACAGGAGGACATCAGGTTTTATGTGCACGCCGGTGAATCGGATCTCCTGGACTGCCCGGTCAGCCTAAACCTGGACCAGATCAACTACAATGAGGACCGGGGATCCATTCAACTGGCCGAACTGGTTGCGGGTGGGGAGGTGGAGGTGCCCTGCCAGCTGGAGCCGGGGCATTCTGCAAAACTATGGTTCATTCTGCCCGGAGAAACGCCTAAGGGAACAAAGCGCGAATTCATTCTAAGGCGTCGTGAAACCATCCCCGGTCCGGATGGGGTGCAGCTGGAGCTCAGGCAGGGGCAGGTGAGGCTCAGCAAAATGGAGCGGCCCATCCTGGATTACCAGTTTCAAACTGTTTTCCCGCCCGAGGGCATCAATCCATTGTTCCAGAGGTCAGGCTTTATCCATCCCCTCTGGTCTCCGGGCGGGGAGATGCTGACCCGCATCCAGCCCCCCGATCATTACCATCACTATGGCATCTGGGGACCATGGACCCTTACCCATATTGGTGACCGGGAGGTGGATTTCTGGAACCTCCTCAAGGGTGAAGGCACGGTCCGTTTCAGCGGTTTCCTATCCCAGGTTGAAGGAGCCGTTTTCAGCGGATTCAAGGCGCTCCAGGAACACATTGACTTTGGGGCCAGGGGAGCGGACCAGGTGGCCATCAATGAATTGCTGGATGTGCGTGCGTGGAACACAGGGAACGGAGAAGTTTGGCTGATCGATTATACCACCACACTGAACAGCCCGCTGGATTCGGGGATTATGCTGGATGCCTACCGCTATGGCGGAGGGATCGGGTACCGCGCCACTGAGCGCTGGCATAAGGATAACAGTTCGGTGCTGACCTCTGAAAACAAGGACCGCAAGGGTGCGGACGGGACCAAGGCAAAGTGGTGCCTGGTAGAGGGAGAATCCTCTACGCCGGAGGGCAGAAGCGGGATCCTGTTTATGGGGCACACATCCAACCGTGATTTTCCCGAGCCCATGAGGGTTTGGCCTGAAGATCAAAATGGAGGCCGGGGGGATCTATATTTCGAATTTTGCCCGATCCGCCACAACGACTGGAAGCTTGAGAAAGGCAAAGATTACACACTGAGATACCGGTTGCTTGTCTTCGATGGTCCACTCACCGCTGAAACTGCAGAGAAATACTGGCAGGCTTTTGCCAATCCTCCCAGGGTTGAGCTGCTGAAGTCTGGCAATTAACATTTCATTCTGAAAACCATGAGGACAAAATATTCAATTCTGGCGATCCTGATGCTCCTGGTGATCCCCGCAACTTCGTGGACGCAGGCAAAAATCACAGCGGAAAAGCTTGGTGACAGGATCGAAATCAGGATCAACGGCGACCTGCTAACCAACTATGTGCTCTCCGGACAAGAAAAATATCCCTTCTTTTTTCCAGTCAACGGACCCTCCGGGGCAAGCGTCACCTCCATGAGGAATGCCAACTACCCGCATCACAGTTCGCTGTTCTTTGGATGTGACAGGGTGAACGGGGGCAATTACTGGCAGGAAGGATTGGACAGGGGGCAAATTGTGCCCCTTCGGGCCGACATCATCGAAACAGGTGGAGAGAGGGTGGTCATCGAAAATGAAAACATCTGGAAACGTCCCGCGGCCATGGCGCCCATCAAGGATTTAAGGTCCATTTCGATCACAGTTCCCTCACCTGACATCTACCAGATCGACTTCCACATTGTAATGGAGATGCTTCTGGACGTGACCATAGAAAAAACCAACCACTCGCTTCTGAGCGTGCGGATGGACCCTGACCTGGCTGTTATCAACGGCGGGGCCATGGTGAATGCAGAAGGAGAATCAGGAGAGGCGGAGACATTTGGCAAAAGGTCGCCATGGATGGATTACCATGGGGAACGGGGGGGGAAAGCTGAAGGAATTGCGATTCTTCAGCACCCTTCAAATGAGTGGTTCCCGGCACCATGGTTTACCCGTGATTATGGCTTCTTTTCTCCAACTCCCATGTACTGGCCGGAAAATGGAGAAAAGATTGAACTGCGCAAAGGAGAAACGGTACACCTGAGGTACAGGATCCTGGTCCATTCGGGTGATCACAAACAGGCAGGTATTGCAGCACACTATCAGAAATACACAGAGGAATAAACCAAAAAACCATATCCGATGAAAAGAAGAGTATTTATCAAGCAAACGGCAGCCACCACTGCAGGCGTCCTTACTTTACCCACCATCGTCCCTTCCACTGTATTTGGAAAAAGTGCCCCCAGCAATAAAATCCAGATTGGCCAGATCGGCTGTGGCAGGATTGCCCGCGGACATGACCTGGCCGAAACGCTGAAATACGATATCGCACGCATCATTGCCGTAAGCGACGTGGACCGCAACCGGATGATGGACGGGAAAAAGCTGGTGGAAGGGTATTATGCACGCAAAGAGAGCAGCGATCAGGCCGTGGAGGTAAAGATGTACAGCGATTACAAAGAGATGCTTCAGAACCCGGAGATCGATGCCGTGATCATCAGCACACCGGATCACTGGCATGCTCAGCCGGCCATTGAAGCCGCCCTCGCAGGAAAGGACATCTACCTTCAGAAGCCGACCTCACTCACCATAGCGGAAGGCCGCCTTTTGAGTGATATTGCCCGCAAAAAGGGGACCATCCTCCAATTGGGCACACAGCAGAGGTCATCGGAACAATTCAGGCTGGCAGCGGAACTTGTGAGGAATGGCAGGATCGGAAAAATTCACACCGTAAAAGTGGGATTGCCGGGGGATCCATCGGGACCCGAAGCCGGGGAGATGCCCATTCCGGAGAACCTTAATTATGATATGTGGCTGGGTGAAACACCCAATGTGTATTATACCGAGATCGGAGTGCACCCCCAGGTGGGTTACGACCGGCCGGGATGGCTTCGCCGGGAACAATTCGGTGCCGGAATGATTACCGGGTGGGGTCAGCACCATTTTGATTCTGCTGCCTGGGGAATGGACACAGAATTAACCGGTCCCATTTCGCTGGAGGCAGTGGCCCAGTTTCCAAAGTCCGGGCTCTGGAATGTGCATGGAGACTTCATGGTCAAAGCCGAGTATGAAAATGGGATCACCATGTATACCAGTGGAGGTTTTCCTAACGGGATCAGGTATGAAGGGACCGACGGATGGATCTTTGTCTCCAGGGGCAATTACCAGGCCACAGCCAGTGATCCGGTGGCCCAGGAAAGAAGCAGCAGGGCACTGAACGCAAGCGATCCTGCCATTCTGACCTCGGAGATCAAGGAAAATGAGATCCATCTTTACCGAAGCGATGAGCAGCATGGGAACTGGCTGGATTGCATCCAGAGCCGGAAGGAACCAATTTCTCCCATTGAGATCGGACACCGGGCATGCAGCGTATGCCTTTTGAGTCACATCGCCATGAAGATCCCCGGGTCGCTTCAATGGGATCCTTTAAAAGAGAAGTTCATTGGCAATGAAGCTGCCAATTCCATGTTAAGCAGACCCCAGAGGGCTCCCTACGGAACCGACTTCATAAAATTTTGACCGGTGCGGGTCAACGTATGAATTGATGTTCCTTCCGGTCGGCAGAAGTCTTTCCGGACCAATTCGACCGGATCTTTGCAACAGATTGCGGAAATCTCTAAAATTGAGTCCTGGCCCTCAGTCATATTGAAATCCTAAATCCATGGTTCATTCTATTCTGCCTGTTTTTTACAATGAAAATCAAACCGGATAACTCCCCGTTTTATTAATAAAACAGCAATTATCTGAAATTTTTAAGCCTCTGTTTGAAATTTTTTACGTAATTTTCTGCAACCGATTGCATTTTTAGTAAAAAATCCAACAGGAAATGGACATGATAATAATCAATCGCATCCCCTCCCTGATCCCCCTGAAAATGCCCTTCCAGTAATTACCAGCATATGATTAAGATGTATTCAATACCCATCTAAAACTACCTTTATGAAAAAAAATCTTCTTTCTTTATTCTTCGGAGTGACCTGTTCCCTGTTCTGCCTGCAGGCCTTTGCACAGGATAGAACGGTTACTGGAACAGTTACCGATGCCGCCACCGGCGAGCCGCTGGTGGGTGTCAATATCGTGGTCCAGGGCACCACCACAGGTGCCATCACCACTGCAAGCGGCACTTACTCCATTCGCGTACCCTCGTCTGAGGCCGTACTTCTCTTTTCATTTGTCGGTTACGAGGTAAGTTCGGTTCAGGTCACCAACCTGACGGTAATTGACGTAGAACTCGCTCCCTCCGCAGTTGGCCTGGATGAACTGGTGGTGATCGGTTACGGTACCCAGCGAAGGGGAAGCATTACCGGTGCGATCTCTTCCGTCTCATCGGATGAGATCCAGGAGCGGCCGGTTCTGAATGCCGGTCAGGCACTCCAGGGAAGGGCCACCGGCGTGGTTGCACTCTCTGACGGTGGAAGCACACCCGGGACAAACGTTACGATCCGGATCAGGGGCCGCAGGTCCCTGACAGCCACCAACGAACCACTCTTTGTGGTGGACGGGATTCCCTGGGAAGGCAGTATTACAGGCCTCAATACCAGGGATATCAAATCCATGGAGGTCCTGAAGGATGCTTCGGCCACCGCCATTTACGGATCTCGGGGAGCCAACGGGGTGATCCTGGTTACAACCTACCGTGGCGGAGATATGGCCACTACCATATCCTATTCGGGGCATTATGGGATCACCAATGCGATTGCACTGCCCGATAACATGAACGGCGATCAATATTACAGGCTCAAAGAGGTGGGCGGCAGGGCCTTTACACAGGATGAACTGGATGCCCATGCAGCCGGTGTATCCACCGACTGGGTGAACGAGGTGATCGAGCGCGGTTACCAGACCAATAACCAGTTGAGTGTCCGGGGAGGAAATGCAAAAACAGCCTTCGCCCTGTCTGCAAACTATTTCAAAGAACAGGGTATTATTTCCCTTCAGGACTATACCCGGAAGACCTTCCGGGTCAACCTGGACCACCAGGCCACCAAGCGGATCAAGGTGGGTACCTCCACACAGGTGCTTAGCGGGCTTCAGAATCTGGGGCCCAACACCTATGGGGGTGCCGTGAACATTTCACCGCTGGCCGAACCATATGATGCCGACGGGAACCTGGTGTTCCGGCCGGGCGCCGACCCGCTTCTGTGGAACCCCCTGGCCGATTACGAGGAAGGTATTTTCGCCGATGAGCGGGAATCGTTCAGGGTCTTCAGCAATATCTTTGCAGAGATCGACATCCTGAAGAACCTGAGCTACAGGATGAACTTCGGGCCCAGCCTAAAGACCTACAGGCGAGGCCTGTTCCAGGGGAGCAATTCCAGTGCGCGCCAGGGAGGGAATCCGCTGGTTCGTAAGGAACACGAAAGGGTGTACCAGTATACCTTCGAAAATATCCTGACCTACAACCTGGTTACGGACGACCATAACCTGAATTTCACCGGACTTTACAGCATCCAGGAGTCCAATGCTGAAGAGACTTATATTGAAGTTGAAGATATCCCTTACGAATCCCAGCTCTATCATAACCTGGGAACAGCTGAAATAGTCAACGACATGGGAAGTGACCTCTCCCAGTGGGGCATCATGTCGGTTATGGGACGTGTGAACTACGAACTGATGGGGAAATATATGATCACCCTGACCGGAAGGTTTGATGGTTCCTCCAGGCTGGCTGAAGGCAACAAGTGGGGATTCTTCCCCTCGGCAGCCGTCCTGTGGCGGATCAGCAGTGAAAGTTTCATGCAGGGCCAGGATCTTTTCAATGACCTGCGCTTCAGGGTCAGTTACGGAGTGACCGGTAACACCGGTATCGATCCCTACCAGACCAGGGGATCCCTATCCAGGTCCTTTTACAACTTCAATGGAAGTTCGGGTCTTGGTTTCAGACCGGGGACACTGGCCAATCCTGACCTGAGGTGGGAATCCTCGGCCACGGCCAATATCGGTCTCGATTTCGGGCTTATGGAAGGCAGGATCGCAGGTAGTTTCGAAGTCTACCAGACCCACACCACCGACCTGCTGCTGGAAAGGCAGCTGCCCATCACCTCCGGCTTCAGCTCAGTGTTTGAGAATGTGGGTGAAACCAGGAACAGGGGATGGGAACTGGGCGTGACCTTCCAGAATATAGCCACCGGAGATTTCAGCTGGGAAACCAACCTCAACCTCTTCGGCAACAAGGAGGAGATCCTGGACCTTTATGGAACGGAAGAGGATGATGTGGGGAACCAGTGGTTCATCGGTGAACCTCTTACCGTCTGGTACGACTATGAGAAGATCGGGATCTGGCAACTTGGAGAGGAGGACGGCGCTTCTGTGTTTTCTCAGTTCCCGGGAGAGATCAAGATCAATGACCAGGACAACAACGGCATTATCAACCAGGATGATAAAATTATCATCGGTTCGGATATGCCAACGGTCACGCTCGGACTGGGTTCCCGGATCGCGTACAAGGGGGTCGACCTTTCCTTCATGCTCCTGGGTGTATTCGGGCATACTGTCCGCAACCAGTACCTGATCGACAGGACCACCCTTCAGGGACGTTACAACAACATGAACGTGGACTACTGGACCGAGACCAATCCTACCAATGAGCATCCGAAACCCGATGGTTCCAGGGAATACCCGCTCTACAGTTCCACCAGAGGATATTACCAGGGCGACTTTTTCAAGATCAAGAATATCCAGCTGGGGTACAACTTTCCGGACACACCACTCTCCAAAGTGGGTATCAAGAAGCTGAGGGTTTACCTGAACCTGGACACCCTGATCTTCTGGTCGCACCTTCAGAAGGGCCTGGATCCGGAGAAATACGGAGGTTCGATCACAGCCGATGTGCCCTCCACCCGCATGTACTCATTCGGATTAATGGTTGATTTTTAATAATGGATGCTAAAACATGAGAAAAATGAAAAAACTAAAATATCTTATGACAGTAGTTGCCGTTGCATCGCTCACCTGTATATCGTGCGACGTCCTGGATGAGCAGATCATTTCTGGAGTTACCGTGGATACATACTACAATACGCCGGATGGGTTCAGGGCAGCAGCGAATGCGGCATATGAGAGCTTCCGTGACTTTTACGGTGATGAGGCCGGATGCGCCATGACCGTTTTCGGAACTGATGAATATACAAACGGCGGGCACGGGGGTTACCAGTACTTTAACAAGTACATTGCCGGTCTGGACGGCGAGGCCGGTTATATCTGGGATCCCTGGGTAGCGTTTTATGAAGGGATCAATACCTGCAACGCGGTCATCGGCCGTGCACCGGATGCGGACATCCCGGAGGCTGAAAAGGCTGTACTGGTGGGCGAGGTGAAGTTCCTCAGGGCCAATTACTACTTCCTGCTGGTCCAGTTCTGGGGTCCGGTCCACCTGACCCTGGAGGAGACAATCGGTGTAGAGACCGAAGCCTTCAGGACCCCTGAGGCCGAGATCTACGATGCCATCATTGCGGATCTGGAGGATGCCATCGATGTACTTCCCGGCAAAGGTGGGGAAAAAGAGTTCGGCAGGATCACCAAACCTGCTGCCCAGCATGCGCTGGCACTGGTTTACCTGACCCGGGCCTACCAGCCATACGGTCAATCCAGCGATTTCAGCGATGCAGCTGACCTCGCTGAGGAAGTGATCAACAATTCGGGACACATGCTGCTGGACAACTACCAGAGGATCTACAACTCGGATGACGGCAGCGGGGGACTGGTCCATAGCTCCGAGAGCGAGCAGAACGATGAGATCATCTGGTCGATCCAGTATACCGAGGACCTTCTACTGAACGATGAGGGAAACAGGGACCATCTCTATTTCAGGTGCTGGTACGAGACCTTTAACGACGGACTCGACCGCGCCCTGGGGCATGGTTACGGCCGTCCCTGGATCCGTTTCAGGCCCACGGCCTGGCTGCTGGAGAACTTCAGGCCCCTGGATGTGGATGCGCGTTATGTGAAGTCCTTCCAGGACACCTGGTACTACAACACGGACAGGAATATTCCGGCCGGTGCCAATGTGGGTGATACAGCCGTCTATATTACCGACAAGACGGCAGCTGAGCTGGATACTGCGGCCATGTATGCCCGGCTGCCCGGTGTGAAGATCTTCACCTGGAACCTTTCCGAGATCGATCAGGACTGGTGCCTCTGGAGAACGGACGTATCGGTCAACAGCCCAAATATCAATATCTTCCCTGTTCCGTGGAAATGGGAGGATAACCTGCGTCCATCCCTGAACGAGACCAGGGGAGGCCGTGACTTCCCGGTGTACCGGCTGGGTGAGACCTACCTGGTGGCTGCTGAGGCCATGCTGGGCAGGGACGGCAATGGAAACAATGCCATGCAGTACATCAATGCAATCAGGGAGAGGGCAGCCTTTGACGGAATGGAAGCTGCCATGAACGTGGGTGCCGGAGAGATTGATCTTGACTTCATCCTGGATGAATGGTCACGGGAGTGTTTCGGTGAGCAGAGTCGCTGGCTTGATCTGAAACGGACCGGCAAACTGGTGGAAAGGGTCAAGCTTCACAATCCGGATGCGCAAAACATCAAGGATTTCCATGCGCTGCGTCCAATCCCCGTGAACCAGATCACCCGGACCACAAATGACTTCGGGCAGAATCCCGGTTATTAATGGAGTTTTAAGTTAGTCAACTGCCTTTCAGGAATATCCTGAAAGGCAGTTTTTTAGTATCTTGCTTCATTTAGAACCATGAACTACATTGATAAACTTTTCAAGCTGGAAGGCAAGACAGCCCTGATCACGGGCGGCGGGGGTGTGCTGGCAGGGGCAATCGGGTGCGGACTTGCCCAGGCCGGCGTGAAGATCATCCTGGCAGACATCAACCTTGAGAAAGCGGTGGCCAATGCCGGAACCATCATTGAAAAGAGCTGTTCGGCCCACGGAATATTCATGGATGCCCTGGATCCCGTCAGCATCAGGGATGCATGCACCCGCATCCTTAAGGAAAACGACTCCATCGATATCCTGATCAATGCAGCTGGAGGGAATATCCCGGGGGCTACCATCTCCCCTGACAAGACCATATTTGACCTCAACCTGGATGATTTTGACCGGGTTTCGGACCTGAATTACAAAAGTACCCTCCTCCCCACCCTGGAGGTCGGAAGGATCATGGCCAGGCAGAAAAGTGGTTCGATCATCAATATCTCCTCCATGGCGGCCATGAGGACCATCACCCGGGTGGTTGGCTATTCAGCAGCCAAGGCCGCAGTTTCAAATTTCACCAGGTGGATGGCCATGGAGATGGCCATGAAGCACAGCGGGCTGATCAGGGTCAATGCCATCGCTCCCGGTTTTTTTATCGGGGACCAGAACAGGGCACTGCTCACCAATCCGGACGGGACTCCCACTGAAAGGGGCCGGCTGGTCATCCAGAACACCCCCATGGGAAGGTTCGGGGAAGCCGATGAGCTGATCGGGGCGGTCCTCTTCCTGGCAAGCGATGCAGCCTCCTTTGTAACGGGTGTGATCCTGCCCATTGACGGAGGATTCAGTTTTCACAGCGGAGTATAAATACAGAGCTATGTTCATCCATTCCTGGAGGTGGTTCGGTCCTGACGACCCGGTTACACTGGATCAGATCGTCCAGACGGGTGCCACACACATCGTTACCGCCCTCCACCGGGTCCCCGCAGGGGAAACATGGCTCCCCGAAGAGATCCGGACCAGGAAAGAACTGATTCAGAGCTCCGGTCTGCAATGGGGCGTGGTGGAAAGTGTCCCGGTCCACGAGGAGATCAAAAAGCGCAGCGGCCATTACCGGGACCGCATTGAAAATTATAAGCAAAGCCTGAAAAACCTGGGAAGGGAAAAGATCGGGACCGTCTGTTATAACTTTATGCCTGCCCTGGACTGGTCCCGGACAAACCTGAAAAACAGGGGACGGGACGGATCGGAGGCTTCCAGTTTCGATTTCACCCTTTTCGCGGCCATGGACATCCACCTCCTGAAACGTCCCGGGGCCTCGGAATCGTATCCCCCGGAAATCCTGGAAAAAGCAGAAGCCCTCATCCGTGAGATGACCGCTGCCCGGAGGAAAGAGCTGCTGGATACCTTCCTGCTGGGTTTCCCGGGCTCCGGGGAGACCTTCTCCTTGAAGGCAGTCTTGGAAAGGATAGAGGGATATGCGGGATTGGGCCGGGACGGCTACATCTCCAACCTGAAAGAGTTCCTGAAGGAGATCGTACCTGTAGCGGAAAGCGAAGGGGTCCTGCTGGCATTGCATCCCGACGATCCCCCCTTTCCATTGCTTGGACTGCCAAGGGCGGTGAGCAACCTCCGGGACGCCCTGGAGATCATCAGCGCAGTGGATTCCCACTCCAACGGGCTCACCTTCTGCACCGGCTCATTCGGCGCCTCCTCCACCAATGACCTTCCCCGGATGGCCCGGGAGCTGGCAGGCCGAATAAATTTTCTTCACATCAGGAACGTGATCCGCGATGACCGGTTCAACTTCCAGGAATGCAATCTTCTCGAAGGGGATGTGGATGTGTACGCAATTATGAAGACCATGATCCTGGAGGACCTGCACCGGGTGAAGAGCCGGCCGGGATATGAAGGGATTCCGGTGAGGCCCGACCACGGAGCCAGGATCCTGGATGATCACAATAAGATCTACTACCCCGGTTATCCCTTGTATGGCCGGATGAAGAACCTGGCCGAAATCAGGGGACTCGAGGCAGGCATTAGAAACTGCCTGTCCCATTGAGAAAAAGGTCCATGGCCCAACCAATATTCCAATTCCCGCCTGTTTGCACCCCCCGTTAAATTTGCCCGTTCACCCGGAGTTTCAACAATTCCCGGCGTTTATTCCAAATTATTTACTACATTCAAACCATGAACAAACCATTTTTGCCCATGAAAAAACTTTACACTACTCTCCTTCTCCTCTCCCTGATTTGCACCGGGCTGTTCGCGCAGCAAAAAGGATCCGTTGAGGGAATCTGGCTCGGAACATTAAAAATACAGGGCACAGAGTTGAGGCTGGGATTCACCTTTACCAGGGATGCCGCAGGGACCCTTGCCGCGGTCATGAACAGCCTGGACCAGGGAAGGGCCGAGGTCACCATGGAGGAAGCCTCCCTTTCAGGTGACACACTTCAGGTAAAGAACAGTGCAATGGCCATGCAGATTACTGGTGTTGTCAACCTGGAAAAGATGACCTGGGAGACCGAGTTCACACAGGGCCCCGCAAAAGCTCCCATCCTGTTTAATAAGGTGGAGCAAATGCCGGATTAGGTTTATTTTTATCAAATTGCCCTGAAACCCAGTAAATAAAGGGGCGGGGGCATACGGCTAAACCGGAGATCGCAATTAGTTTTAAACTGATTCTAAATAAGATTTTCAAATTGAATTATTCATGAATTGTTGCAAAAATCCTTATAATTGTATAGTATTGCTTTGCTATAAGCGGGCCAACATTGCTTTTGAACAAAGACTTTATAACTAAAATAACGACTAACTTGTATTCATTACTAACCCAAAACTACATTAATTATGCGTAATTCTTCTTTGTGGAAAAGCGGCATATTGTCTCTTCTCCTCTTTGGCTTTGCGGTGAGTGTATCATTCGCTCAGCAAAGGACGGTTACAGGTACGGTAACTTCTGAAGATCAGGGAGCTCTTCCCGGAGTAAACATTGTGATCCAGGGGACTACTCAAGGAGCTGTGACCGATGCTCAAGGTAACTACAGCATTGTAGTGCCAGGCCCGGACGCAGTCCTGGTTTTCTCTTTTATAGGTTACTCCACCCAGGCCATTCCTGTTGGCAGCCAGTCGAACGTCAGTCCCATCCTTACACCGGACGTGACCTCGCTGGATGAAATTGTGGTTACGGCCTACGCAACACAGAGGAAGAAAGACCTGACAGGATCTGTGGGGATTGTGGATGCCGAAGCGCTGGTCCAGATGCCCCAGGGCAACGTCACCCAGCAGTTGCAGGGTCGTGTGGCCGGTGTCACCGTTACTCAGGACTCTAGGCCAGGCCAGTCAGCAAAAGTAAGGATCAGGGGTTTCAGTTCCTTCCAGGACAACAGCCCTCTTTACGTTGTTGACGGAGTTCCAACCACTGACATTAATACCCTGAACCCGGAAGACGTGGAGTCACTGACCGTGCTGAAAGATGCCGGTGCTGCCTCAATTTACGGTTCAAGGGCCTCCAACGGGGTCATCGTGGTTACCACCAAGAAAGGTACTTCAGGGGGAATGCAGGTTAATTATAACATGTACGCAGGAACCCAGAGACCGGGATCCGGTCCGGATAATCTGCTGAATGCCAAGGAGTATGCCGATCTGAACTGGCTGGTATACGCCAATGACGGCACAGTGGAGACCCACCCCGTATACGGTCCTTCATCGGGTAGCCCTACACTTCCTTTCTGGGCTGCAGACACCAAGTGGTGGGATGAGGTTACAAGGAATGCCATGATCATGAACCATGACCTCTCCATGTCAGGGGGAAACCAGACTTCGAAATATTACGCCAGTGTGGGTTACTTTGACCAGAAGGGTACAATCATCAACAACTGGTGGAAACGTTTCAGCATGCGTTTCAACTCTGAATTTAAAATCAAGGACAGGGTCACCATTGGAGAAAACATCAACCTTGTGCATCGTTCCGATAACGGGATCGCCGCCAACGGAGAAGAAGGCACTGCCCTTGCAATGGGTGTATACCGCACACAACCTATCATTCCCGTCATATGGAACCACGGGACCTATGACCAGGCACTCACCGCCCATGTCTTCGAAAACGGGGACTGGGGAGGTACAGGGCTTGCTCCCAGGCTGGGTAACGGTGACAACTATGTGGCCAATAGCGAAAGGGGATCACTGAACAAGTGGCAGAACCTTAGTGTCATGGGCAATGTATTTGCCGATGTGAAGATCATTGAAGGACTGAACATCAGGACCTCTTTCGGAGGAACCATGGGATTCAATTACGGCACAGGCTGGACCTCTTCAACCTATGAAAGTGCAGAAAACGTTGCCACTTCCACTTACGGTGAAAATTCCTCTTTTTATGGCGACTGGACATGGACCAACACCCTGACCTTCAACAGGCAGATGGGTGACCACAACCTGCTTGCTGTTGCTGGTTATGAAGCTGTCAAGACGGGTTATGGACGGGGCGTAAACGCCACAGGGGCCGATTACTTCTCAGATGCATTTGCATACAGGACCGTAAGCACAGGTGCAAACCTTCTTGGAGGAGGATCCTGGTTCGGCACACAAAGATCGCTGGTATCCCAGTTCTTGAGGGCCGACTACAATTTCAGGGATAAGTATTATGTGAGCGGGACCGTACGAAGGGATGGTTCATCCGTCTTTGGAGCCGACACCCGCTATGGTACCTTCCCCTCCGCATCTGCAGGATGGAGGATCAGTGAAGAGTCTTTCCTTGCAGGCGCCACCTTCATCTCTGACATGAAGATCAGGGGTGGTTACGGTACCATGGGGAACCAGCTGCCGGTATCCACATCCAACCAGTTCTATCTCTATGGTGGATCCCCCGACCAGTCTTTCTATGACATCACCGGTACCACCAACTCCTCGGTACAGGGTTTCCGTCCCACCAGGATCGGGAACACTTCCGCCAAATGGGAGACCAACGTGACCGCCAACGTGGGTTTCGATGCCGTGCTGTTTGACCGCAAATTCGAACTTACCTTCGACTGGTACACCAAGCAAAGCATTGACCTTCTTTTCAACCCGGAACTTCCCGGTACCGCCGGCGGGGCTACCGCTCCCTATGTAAACGTGGGTGAGATGAAGAATACTGGGGTTGACCTGAACCTGATCTACCATCATATTGTGGGTGACTTCAGTTTCGAGGCCAATGCACAGTTGACCACCTATAACAATACCATCGTGAAGATCGCCGACGGATATGAGTATTTTGACTCGGGCGGATCCAGGATCGGTTCATTCAACAGGAACATGGAAGGTTATTCCATGGGACAATTCTGGGGATACAACATTCTTGGACTCTTCGCAGACCAGGGTGCAGTGGATGCCGCTGCCACCCAGGATGGTGCAGAACCCGGATTCTTCCAGTATGAAGACGTCGAACCCGATGGAGCCATTGATGATGATGACCGTACTTTCATCGGGAACCCGAATCCCGATTTCACCTACGGCCTGAACCTCTCCTTTGGATGGAAAGGACTTGATATCATTGCCTTCTTCTATGGTTCCCAGGGAAATGACATCTTCAACTACAACAAGTGGTGGCTTGATTTCTGGCCCTCATTCCAGGGACAGAAGAGCACAGGCTTACTGTATGACAGCTGGACTCCTTCCAACACTGGAGCTGAGATACCAAAAGCTTCGAATAAATCTAATTTCTCTACCAATACGGTATCCAACAGTTACTATATTGAGGACGGATCCTTCTTCAGGTTGAAGAACCTGCAGATCGGCTATACCTTCGACAGGGCTGTCCTGGGGAATGTATTTTCCAGTGCCAGGGTCTATGTGCAGGGTGTGAATCTGTTCACCATTACGAAATACTCAGGGATGGATCCGGAACTTGCCAGTTTCAACGATACCTTTATGGGTGTGGATGAAGGGAACCTCCCGGCAGTTCAGCAGTTCCTGATTGGAGTGAATCTTGGATTCTAATTTTAAGCTAAAAATAATTTCATAAGCGATATGAAAAAGACCAAATATTTATCAGTTATAGCAGTCATTACAGGGCTCGTGCTATTGAATAGCTGTAATGAAAGCTTCTTGGAGATCACTCCAAACGGGTCATTAGACCAATCTGTACTTGCGACCTATGAAGGAGTCGACGCACTCCTTATAGGTGCGTACTCCATGATCGACGGGATCTCGGCCAACTTTGGCTGGGAATCCGCATCTTCAGGATGGGTTTTCGGAAGTATCCGGGGCCTGGAAGCCAATAAGGGTACTGACTCTGGCGACCAGCCGGACATCAACCCCATCCAGACCTACTCTGAGAACCCTTCCAATCCGTACCTGAATGTCAAATGGCGCTCATGCTACGAAGGGATCTCCCGCTGCAACTCGACTGTCCAGACGGCAGCGCTTGCACTTAATGCAGGAACCATCACCCAGGAGGAGCATGATATGTTTGTAAACCAGGCCAGGGGGCTCCGCGGAGTGTACCATTTCTGGGCCTGGAAGATGTGGGCCGACAGGGGAACCAACACCTTTGTTCCCTATGTGGATGAGAACACAGACCAGGCTACCCTCACCAATACCGAGGATATCAGGGCCAGGATCATTGAAGACCTGATGGCCGGAACCAGCCTGCCAGAAGACATGAAGCACATCGGCCGTTTCAACAAAACCGTTTGCCAGGTGTTCGCAGCCAAGGCCCAGATGCAGATGTTCGGCGATTATAGTGCAGCCAAGGGTCTGTTAGCCAGTGCGCTGAATGGAACCAATCCTGCAGGCGGCGAGATCGGCCTGATGCCCAAGTACGGGGATATCTTCGATATTGAGAACAGGAATGAAATGGAAGCCGTATATACGGTCCAGTATTCGGTGAATGACAATTCAGGTGCATACAACGGCGGCTGGGGTGAAGTGCTGAACTTCCCCTACAAGGGCGGTGGCTCTCCGGGCGGATGCTGCGGGTTCTTCAATCCCACACAGGATTTTGTGAACTCCTTCCGTACAGATGCCAACGGATTGCCTTTCATTAACCTTGCAGCCGGCACCTTCTCTTACAACGATGAGATGGTGACCAATGACCAGGGAGTGGCCCTTGATGCGAACTATGTCGAATATGCAGGCCAGCTTGACCCGCGTGTGGACTGGGCCGTAGGACGCAGGGGAATTCCTTACTGGGACTGGGGCATCCATACCGGTCAGGACTGGATTCGTGACCAGACTTATTCTGGTCCCTACAGCCCGAAGAAGCAGGTTTATAAGCAGTCACAGGAAGGGACTTACACAGAGGTTGGAAACTGGACATCCGGATATACAGCCAACGGTTATCGCATGATCCGTTACGCTGACGTGGTATTGCTCCATGCAGAGTGCATGGCCATGACCAACGATGGTGACCTGGGTCTGGCTGAAGTGAACTCCATCCGCAGCAGGGCCGCCAACCCGGCAGGCTTTGTAATGGAAGATGATGGTTCAGCTCCTGCTGCCAACTACGTGATCGGTCTCTACCCATCCTTTGGAAGTGCTGCCGAGGCTATGATGGCCATCAAGTTCGAAAGAAAACTTGAACTGGGTCAGGAAGGCCACAGGTACTATGACCTGCAGCGCTGGGGTGACGTTCAGTCCGAACTCTCCCGAATCCTTGCCTACGAGAAGACCATGCCCTGGGGCTCCGCTCTTTACGGATCCGCAACCATCGGTTCGGAAGATGTGAACTTCCCCATTCCGCAGCGTCAGATTGACGTAAGCAACGGACTGCTGGTTCAGAACAGGTAGTCAAGCATCATATGATTTCAAAGGGGCTGTCCTAATCCGACAGCCCCTTTTTTTGGGAGACGATTTTTCTGAAAGGGGCAAACCTTTTGTGGCAGTACTTTTTTTATCTGCAGATAGATGCTAAATTTAAGGAGGATACCCAGCCAATAAAGTTGCTCCATGAAACATACCCTCAAAGTACCGGTGATTGCGGTCATGGCAGGATTATTTTGCATAGGTGCATGTACTGAGGAATTCCTGGAGATCACCCCCACGGGATTGCTTGATGAAGCGGTGCTGGCCACCTATGAGGGCGTGGATGCCCTTTTGATAGGCGCCTACTCCATGCTCGACGGGGTGGCAGCCGATGGCTTTGGATGGGATGCCACCACTTCGGGGTGGGTTTTAGGCAGCATCAGGGGAATGGAAGCCAACAAGGGGACCGATTCGGGCGACTCCTCTCCCATCAATCCCATTCAAAACTATGTGGATTATCCTACCAATCCGTTGCTGAATATCAAATGGTGCGCTTGCTATGAAGGGATTTCCCGCTGCAATGCAGCGATCCGGACCGCATTGACTGCCCTGGATGCCGGTACACTGAGCACAGGGGAATATGACTCAATGGTCCGCCAGGCCAGGACACTGAGGGGTTTCTACCATTTCGAAGCCTGGCGCTTATGGGCGGACCGGACCTCCAACACTTTTGTACCCTATGTGCATGAAAATTCGGACCCCGACGACCTGACCAACCTGGAAGATATCAGGACCCTCATCCTCGAGGACCTTACCTCAGGTACCATGCTGCCCCTGGATATGGGGCAGGTGGGGCGGTTTAACCGCACTGTTTCCCAGGTCCTTCTGGCCAAGGCACTGATGCAGATGACCGGTGATTTTGCTACCGCCGGGGATCTGTTGGAAGATGCGCTGAACGGCACAAACCCTGCCGGGCAGAAGGCAGCCCTGGAACCGCGCTACGGAGATATTTTTGACATCGAGTACAGGAACGGAACCGAATCCATCTATACGGTCCAGTACTCTGTCAATGACGGCTCAGGGGGCTGGAACGGGGGCTGGGGCGAGGTGCTGAACTTCCCCTACAAGTCAGGCGGCTCACCTGGCGGTTGCTGCGGGTTCTTCAATCCCACCCAGGATTTTGTGAACTCCTTCCGTACCAATGCCAACGGATTGCCTTTCATCGACCTGGCAGCCGGCACTTACTCTTACAATGAAGAGATGGTGACCAATGACCAGGGTATTGCCATAGATGAACCATATACCGAATATGCAGGCCGGCTTGACCCGCGCCTGGACTGGACCGTGGGACGCAGGGGCATTCCTTACTGGGACTGGGGAATCCATACCGGTCAGGACTGGATCCGCGACCAGACTTATTCTGGTCCCTACAGCCCGAAGAAGCAGGTCTATAAGAAGTCACAGGAAGGTACCTACACCGAGGTTGGAAACTGGACCTCCGGATACACCGCCAACGGTTATCGCTTGATCCGTTACGCTGACGTGGTATTGCTCCATGCAGAGTGCATGGCCATGACCAACGACGGAGACCTGGGTCTGGCAGATGTGAACTCCATCCGCAACAGGGCCACCAACCCGGCAGGCTTTGTGATGGAAGATGACGGTTCAGCACCTGCTGCCAACTACGCGATCGGTCTCTACCCATCTTTCGCAAGTGCTGATGAAGCCATGATGGCCATCAGGTTCGAAAGAAAGCTTGAGCTGGGCCAGGAGGGCCACAGGTATTATGACCTGCAACGCTGGGGCGAAGTAGAGTCAAGCCTCTCACGCATCCTTGCCTATGAGAAGACCATGCCCTGGGGCTCGGCTCTTTACGGATATGCATCCCTGGGCCCGGAGGATGTGAACTTCCCCATCCCCCAGAGACAGATCGATCTTAGCAAAGGAAGACTGGTGCAGAACCGTTGAAACATCAGGATTCCAGACGAAGTGCATGGAAAAGGAGGTTCCCCATGGGAGAGACCTCTTTTTTTTGTTTCTTTGAACCATGAACAAGTATTTGCCCTTTTTGATCCTGATCCTCTTTGTTTCATGCTCCCAGAAGACCCGCTTCCAATTGCTGGATCCGGACCGGACAGGGATCGATTTTGTCAACACCATCAAGGAGTCGGACACCCTTCATGTGATGAATTTTGAATACATCTACAACGGTGCCGGAGTCGGCATCGCAGATCTCAATAATGATGGGTTGCAGGATATCTTCTTTACCGGGAACCAGGTGCCCTGCAAGGTCTTTCAGAACAGGGACGAATTTAAATTCTCCGATATTACCTCAAGCTTCCCTGGACTTGACAATGGCCAGTGGTACAGCGGGGTCACCTTCGTGGATATCAATGATGACGGCTGGACCGATGTATATTTAACCTGTACAGCCTATGGAGTCGCAGAAAAACGGAAAAACAGGTTCTACATTAACCAGGGAGTGCAGGATGACGGCCGGATTGCCTTTAAAGAGATGGCAGAATCCTATGGAATTGACGATGAAAGCTACTCGGTCCAGGCGGCCTTTTTCGATTATGACAGGGACGGGGACCTGGACCTTTACCTGCTGAACAACTTTGTGAATGACAGGCTGACGGCCCGGTACCGGGCTAAGGTCAATGACGGGACGGCAGTAAGCAATGATGACCTTTACAGGAACAATGGGGACGGAACTTTCAGCAACGTGACCCATGAAGCGGGGATCATATATGAAGGCTTCGGCCTTGGACTGGCCATGGGGGACGTGAACAAGGACGGGTACCCCGACATCTATGTATCCAACGATTATATCTCCAACGACCTGTTGTACATCAACCAGAAGGATGGCACCTTCAGGAATGAGATTGCCACTTACATGTCCTACCAGACCAAATCTTCCATGGGGAATGACATGGCCGATATCAACAATGACGGTAACCCGGATATGTTTACCATGGATATGTTGCCGGAATATTACTACAAAAAGAAGCAGACCATCAATGGCTTCGCTTATATCTACTACACCAATGATGAGAAATTCGGGTACGAGCACCAGTTCCTGAGAAATATGCTGCACCTGCACAACGGGTTTGTCAACGGGGAAATGGTTCCTTACAGCGAAGTGGGTCAGTTGACGGGCATTTACCAGTCCGAATGGAGCTGGTCCCCCCTCTTTGCCGATTATGACAATGACGGGGACAAGGACCTGCTGATCGCCAACGGCTATCCCCGGGACATGACCGACAAGGACTGGACAAAATACAAAGCCGAGGTCTTTGGATCAGTGGCTTCCCCCCGGCACGTGATCAGCATGGTCCCTGCCGTGAAGGCATACAATTATGCCTTCGAGAACAACGGAGAACTGAGCTTCACTGACATCTCCGGGGAGTGGTTCGACAAAAAGCCTTCCTACTCCTACGGTTCCGCTTTTGTGGATCTTGACAATGACGGCGACCTGGATTACGTGGTCAGCAATATCAACGACAATGCCTTTGTATACAGGAACAATACCGTGGAAAAGAACCCGGGAGGCAGCAATTATATCAGGATCAAACTGAATGGAGCCGAAGGCAACCATGGCGCATTTGGTGCCAAGATTGAGCTGTGGAGTGCCGGTGGGTACCAGTTCCAGGAGCATTTTCTATCGAGGGGATACATCTCATCGGTTGATCCTGTGGCCCATTTTGGTCTGAAGGAAGATGGGAAGGTGGATTCCCTGAAGGTAACCTGGCCGTCATCAGGCCTTGTTTCGGTGCTCACGGAGCTGCAGGCCAACCAGCTCGTGCAGATTGATGAAACTGATGCTGTTCCATCTGCGGGGGAAAGCAGCCCGGTGAACCACCGGGGATCTTATTTCACCAGAAAGGAGGGAGTGATCGACTATGTGCATCAACAGGATGATTTCATTGACTTCTACTATGCCCAGCTCATCATTCCTCATAAGTTCTCCCAGATCGGCCCCCGCATGCAACTGGGGGACCTGGACGGGGATGGCCTTCAGGATATCGTTGTGGGTGCCACAAACACCTTGCCCACCATGGTCTTTTTCCGCCAGGGGGACGTATTCAAACAGGGGGAGGTTAAGGGCCTGTCGGGTCCGAAGGAGTTTTCCGAAGCGGGATTTGCCATCCTGGATGTGGATCTTGACGGGGACAACGATGTGGTGGCCCTTGCGGGTGGATATGGCAATCCTGACGGGGATTATTTGCACCATCTTTACCGGAATACCAATGGTACATTTATGAAATCAGAACTCCCGCTGCCTCCCTTTCCGGCTTCGGTGGTAAGGCCATTTGATTATGACCATGACGGGGATATGGACCTCTTCATCGGTGCAAGGATCAAACCAAAGATGTTCCCGCTGGCGGACCAATCATGGATCCTGGTAAATGAAGGGGGAAGCTATGAGCCGGAAGGTACCACAGGTTTCAACCTGGGCATGGTCACCGATGCAGCATGGAGCGATTATGATGGTGACGGCTGGGAGGACCTGGTCATCACCCGGGAATGGAATTCAATCACTGTGCTTAAGAACCTGGAAGGAAGTGGTTTACAAAATCAAGACATCCCGGAACTGGAATCCATGCACGGGCTCTGGTACTCCGTCACCGCGGCCGATTTTGACAGGGATGGTGACCAGGATTATATTTTTGGCAACCTGGGTGAGAATCACCGTTTCACGGTCAGTGACCAGTATCCCTTGCGGATCTATGCCTTTGACCTGGATCTCAACGGCACCCTGGACCCCATATCAACGGGATATTGGAAAGACCAGCATGATGTGATGACCGAATACCCCATCAACTACCTGGACGAACTGGTGGGTCAGTCGCCCTACTTCCAAAAATTCAAGGATTACAAATCCTTCAGCTACACCGCCTTTGCAGATATGATGGACACCTCCTTGTTGAACAGGGTGGATTATCATTTCAACACCAACACCACCTCCAGCTTCATCCTGTGGAACACCGAAGAGGGATTTGAATGGGAAAAGCTGCCCCGGATCGCCCAGTTTTCACCCATCACCCGGACCATCGTGGATGACTTTAACCATGACGGTTACCCGGATGTGATCCTGGCGGGCAACGACCACAGCTTTGACATTGGAACGGGCTATTATGATGCCAACAAGGGGCTCCTTCTGCTCAGCAGGGAAGGTCGGCCCCTCAGTGACCTGCAAACGCCATCCCAGAGCGGATTGGTCCTGCAGGGGATGGTGGAGTCCCTGCTCTATGTGGAGGGTGATGAACCCATGATCATCACCGGTTTTAACAGGAAACGGGCCGAAGCCTTTTCCGTATTAAATCAGTTCAAAAATTAGCAGCCGCAATATTCTGGCATTTCATCCAGAGATTTCATAACTTGCTTCTGCTATGGGCAAGAGGCTGGAAAGAAGGGGTTTTATACACCATCTGATGGCCGCCATGTTTACCACCACTTTTCTGGGTGGATGTGGCTCAGGGAAAGATGGCGAAAACCCCGCATCCATTGAATCATCTGCCGGCTCATCCCCGGGGCCGGACGGTTCCGGCTTTGATATTAAGCTTGCCGAGAACCGAAAGTTGCCCAGGGAACTGGTGATGCAATTGCTGGATCAGAAGGTGGACCGGTACATGCAACTCTCCCATCATTGTGCCCAGAGCAGTTACCTGGCACTGAAGGAGCAGTTCGGCCTCGAAGATGAAGGGATCGTGAAAGCCCTGACCCCGCTTACCGGCATTGCGGAAAGAGGAGAAACATGCGGGGCCGTAACCGGCCCGCTGATGGCCCTGGGGCTGGTCTACGGACGGGGGGAGCACCAGTTGGCAAACTGGGACACTTATCGCGAATCGTTGCTCCCTGCAGGCGATTTCTGCTCCCTTTTTGAAAAGGAATTCGGAAGTACCCGGTGCAGCGATGTTCAGAATGGAAAGTTCGGAAAATGTTTCCGGCTCACCGACCCAGCTGAGCTCAGGGAATTCCAGGAATCGGGTGCCACCGAACAATGCAGTGCCGTGGTCAGAAATGCGGTGCGGATCGCCGCCGGGATCATCCTCGATCACCCGGGGGATGCGGGCGTTTAATCTCCGGGGGTGTATTCATACGGCAACCAGTCCCCCAGGCGCTTTTTGGCCATAACCCCGGACCAGATGATGCCATTGGGATCGAAAAATCCATCCTTTTCGAAGTGGACCTCCTCTTTCAGAAAAAGGATCTGACTTGCGCTTAAGTAGTAGTACACGTAAAGATTCTCTGTGCTCTTCATATATTTGATCAGGGAATCCCCCTCGGTGACCACATCCGAATAACCAAGATAGGTGCCAGGTGAACTGGAGAGTTTGAACCCACTCCCCTCAAGATGAGCTGCCCAGAGGGATCGAAGCAGATGCATCCTGGAACCCAGGTAAGTCAACCTTCTTTTCCTCTCCGAGTAGCGTTGCGGGGTGGTCAGATCATCTTTGAAAAGGATATCCCCCCGGATATGGACTGTTTTGCTTCGATTCAAATATTCAAATTTATCCAGGTAATAGGTGATCTGGTACCCAAGGGCTCCATTGTGAATCAGGATCGGATTTGAAGCAAATGCTTTCAGGGTATCCTCATCGGAGCCATAGTAAAAAGCAATGTCCTCCTCGTTCAAAATTTCGCAAGCCCGGGCATTGGACGTTGTTCCAAGAAATTCATACCTGAACAACGCCAGATGTGCCTTTCGTTGTCTTGACAGGGACCCGGCACTCACCTGGACCTCCTCGATCTCATAGATCTTGGGATCCAGATAGATCACCACGGGATCATCCCCTGAGAAATTGTCCAGTGTGCTGGAATAATATCCCACCGCACTGATTGTAAGGGGCCTGGAAGGATATTTTGAAATGTCCATGTGAAAATCCCCCTTCTCGTTTGAAGTGGTCCCCACAAAAGTTCCGTTAAAATAGAGCGCTGCAAATCCGACGGCGTTCCCATTCTGACTGTCAAGTACAGTACCATGAATCACCTGGCCATGGGCCACCAGGTGAACACCTGCAAACAGCATCACGAGGAGGTACTTTTGCATCTCACGCTCCTCCTTTCCTGCCAAAGGTTGGATCGATCTTCAGGAAGGGGATCAGGATAAAACCGGGGACAGTGCAAATCATCACCCAGATGAAGAAATGCTGGTAACCAAGCCACTCCTGGAGCCAGCCACTGACCATACCGGGCAACATCATCCCCAGCGCCATAAAGCCGGTGGTGAGGGCGAAATGGGCCGTTTTATGCCTGCCTTCAGACACATAGATCATATAGAGCATATAGGCAGTAAAACCAAATCCATACCCAAACTGCTCCACAGCTACCGAAGCCCCCACGATCCACAGGGAGGGTGGCATCACATAGGAGAGGAACACGTAGACCAGGTTGGGAAGGTTCATGGCCGCCACCATCCACCACAGCCAGTATTTTAATCCTTTTCTCGAAGCCGCGATCCCCCCCAGGATTCCCCCAATAGAAAGTGCGATGATTCCTATGGTCCCGTAGATCAATCCCAGGTCACCGGTGGTAAGTCCCAGTCCGTCCGCCTCCCTTGAATCCAGCAGGAACGGGGAGGCCATCTTCACCAGCTGGGATTCGCCCAGGCGATAGACCAGCAGGAAGAGCAGGATCACCCCGATATTTTTTTTCCGGAAGAACTCCACAAAGGTGGTGATGAACTCTTTGAAAAAACTGCCGTCGTCGTTCCTGTTGGGTTTGTCTTCAACAGGTTTGGGCAATGCAAACCGGTGGTAAATGAAGAACCCCACGAAAACCACTGCAATGATCGCAAATACCATGGACCAGGCGAACCTGATATTTCCGCTGAGACCGGTAAATGTGGCGGTGGTGGCCCTGTCCAGTTTGGGATCCAGCCGGAACACCGCAAAGGCGGGCACATCCCAGTTCTGGCCGTTGAATTCGAACCGGTAACTCCTGGCCAGGCTGATGCTTTTGTCCCCTTTCTCAAAACTGAAATTCATGACGATCTTTTCACCTTCCTGGGGCCTCCTGCTGAGCTTGAACCAGGTATATCCAACGTTCCCGGAAATTTCCGGCGGGGAAGAAAGCTGTGACCCGTCCTCATCTGCAGCATAAAACCCATGGGAGGTGTTCCACTCCTCCACCTGTTTCATCAGCGCCCGGGCCTCTGCCCCTCCAATGGTTCCTGCCCCCATGCGAACCTCCTTCCCTGCAAAAAAATAAGTGTCACTGCTATCGCCCTGGCTCAGAGCTATTTCAGGATTGAATGTGACCGGCACTTGCTCCCGGACCACATCCACTTTGATCTCTACCGGGGGAAGGCCGGTCCTTGCCTCAAAATATCCTGCCAGGATCACCAGAAGACCCTGCCCGGTGAGCATGGCAACCCTGTAAAAAGTGCTTCGAATGCCCACAAAAAAGGCCTGGTCATGCCTGGAAAGGCCCAGCATATAGAATCCGTCGGCAGCAATGTCATGGGTGGCCGAACTGAAGGCCAGGAGCCAGAAGAAGGCGAGGGTATATTGCATGAAGCGCTCGGTGGGAATCATGAACGCCACACCCG
>JAHEEC010000006.1 GCA_024640885.1 Bacteroidota bacterium
GGAACGGCGCGGTGTAGGGAACTGGTTTGTGGGGATCGCTGACGTATTCATCAAAGGATGCGCTCCCTTCTGCCGGCACCGTGAATGAAAGGGATCCTTCCCCTTGGAGAAAGAGCTCCTTCCCGGTCACCTTTGCAGGTGGCCAGGTGTCATAGGCCCTCCATTGGTCTGTGCCGGTTTCAAAAACCCAGGCTTCGGGCAGTTTCATGGCTCCTTTACCCTTCAGGTAGTGAGTGAAGAAGGGATACTCGATTTCGTTCAGAAAGAAGTTTTTATCCACTTCCTGGAAGGGAATCCTGCTGGGATTGTTGCGATCGGGAGAATGCCACCCTCCATGGGTCCACGGCCCCATGACCAGCATGTTGGTGGCACCGGCATCATTTTTCTCGATCTCCTTGTAGGTGTGGAGGGCACCTGAGAGGTCCTCGCTGTCATACCACCCGCCGACGGTCAGTACCGCAGGTGTGATGTCTTTCAGGTGGGGCAGGGTGCTCATTGATTGCCAGAATTCATCATAGTTGGGATGCTCGACGAATTTGTTCCAGAAATCGATGGTGCCGTGAAGATATTTTTCATTGATGTTCTTCACAGGTCCCAGTTCAAGGAAAAAGTGATAGGCATCGCCGGAGGGATAATCCAACCTGCTGGCTCTATCGCTGGTGGGCTCGGGACGCTCCTGCCCGAAGGACTGGAAAAAATTAAAGCAAAGCGGAAGGGTGAAGGCACCGTTGTGGTGCATGTCGTCCCAGAGGAACCAGTCAGATATGGGAGCCTGGGGACTTGTGCAAACCATGGCCGGGTGCGCATTGATGCTGCCCATCACCGTATAGAAACCCGGGTAGGAGACCCCGTACATTCCAACCTTTCCGTTGTTGTTCTGAATGTGGTGGATAAGCCATTCCACGGTGTCCCAGGTATCGGTTGTTTCATCCACGTCATTCCTGGATTTGTATGAAGTCAGCACGGGTCGCATGTTCACAAACTCACCTTCAGACATGGTCTTCCCCCTGACATCCTGGAATACGAAAATGTATTTATCTTCCTGGAGCTTCCCGTTGGGGGAGAGGGACCGTTTCATCCTCTCCCCATAGGGACCAATGGAGTAGGGGGTCCGCTGCATCAGGATGGGGTATTCCTCCGATTGATCCCTGGGGGTGTAGACGATGGTAAATAGCTTGATGCCGTCGCGCATCTCTACCAGGTACTCATTTTTATCATAAAGATCACTGACCGATTGTCCAGGCTGGGCCATCACAGGGATCAACAAAAATATACATGCGGCAAGGAGAAAGAGATGCCTTTTCATAGGACAAGTTTTAATAGTTCTTCATTCGCAGCCGGAAAGATAATACATCCTTTCTTTTTCGATAAAAAAAAGTGAAATCATCGCTTAAAAGCATAAAAAGATATGGTGAAGATTTCAAGGATTATTCCATCTTTAAACTGAGAATTCTTAACCAATGTAACACTCAAAACGAAATCACAAAATGAACTACAAAATCATCTCACGGGGCATGATCTCCCTTATTCTTGTTGTGCTGGTCTCTTCATTCTCCTATGAAGCCCCGTTAAAGAAGTTTTCACCAGTGGGCAACTGGGAATACCAGACCACTGGTGTTCCGGAAGAATTCCAGACAGGTACCTTGATCATCACTGAAAAGGATAAAGAATACAGTGTCAGCGTTGTCCTGAATGAGTACCTGACAGTCAAAGGGGAGAATGTGGTCTATCAGAAGAAATCGATCAAATTCACCATCTTCGTTGAATCTGCAGAATTCACATTATCAGGCAATTTCAATGGAGATGAATTCAGTGGCACCCTGAGTTATACCGAGGGTGATTTCGAGGTAAGTGCAGTCAGGAAAACGGATTAATTAAGGATAAAGCTCCTGGTTACCCTGCTTTGCGCTGTGGCAACCTCCAGGAAATAGATACCAGGCCCCAGGTGGGAAAGATCCAGCAGGAGTGGGTTCCCCGAAAGAATTCGCCGTTCCAGGAGGCTTCCCCTGCTGTCGCGGATCCCATATGATTCCATTTGTTGGTCGGCATGGATTAGGATGCTGGCGTTGGTTGGATTTGGAAAGATGCGGATCGTGACCCCTTCATCCTTCTGGAGGGATTGGGATGCATTTGATTGGATGTTCCCGGTTACAAGGAATGGCATGATCCCCTCCACCCAGGCCCCATATTGTATCCCGCTGGGGTGAAGCCCGTCTTCTGCCACCAATTCAGGTTGTACCAGTCCTTCCCGGGAGATGGCAGTGACATCCACATAGGGGATGCCGTAGGTGGCTGCCACCCTGTTGTTGATGGAATTGTAAGCATCAATACCTTCGCTGATGGATCTCCTTCCATTGCCGTAGGGGGTGTAGGCGTAATCGGGTATCGAAAGCATGAACACCCTGCCCGGATCATGGCCTGCAATGCGGAGTGCACGTTGGATAATCTCCTCCAGCTCGGGTTCATAGGTGGTGATGTCAATCCCCTGGTACTGGTTGTTCACCCCGATTAATATGGAAACCAGGTTGTAACTCTCCGTGGTATCCAGCTTAGAATCCATTCCATCCAGGAGATTTTTGGTGGTCCAGCCGGTGGTTGCGATATACACCGGATCAGGGGCCTTCACACCCATCTTTCTCAACTCTGCGACAAACTGCTGTGGCCATCTTTCCTCTAGTGCCACACTTTGCCCGATGGTGTAGGAATCACCCAGTGCCAGCATCCTGACCTCCGGATCAATGGTAATTCCCTGTCCGTTCAGCTGAATGCTAAATAAACAGGCGATGATAATCGGCAACAATCCCCTCATTGGTCTAGAATTTCAGTTATAACGCCCGTGAGATTCGATTGTTCTATGGCTGCTGCATTAATCAAAGTGCCTGTTCCGGGCAAATGGTCGAAAAGAGGTTCACCCCGAGATAAAACCGGCCAGTCCGATGATGGCCGTGTATGCCATGAAGAGGGAGAAAATAAAAGTCAATCCCAGGGCAATATTCAGGATCAGGGGATTCCGGTATGAACCCACCACCTCCCTGCGGTTGATCAGGATAAAAACAAAGATGATCAATAGGGGCATCAGGACCGGGCTGATGGCCTGGGAGGCGATCATGATCACCACGGGGTTGCCCTTGAATACGGGGACCATAAGCCCCAGCAAAGCGATCAGCAATACTGCGATCCTGATGCTCCTGCGGCTCATGGTCCTGGGAAGGTTGAGATAGTCACACACCAGCCACGGCCCCATCAGGTAGCCCGGAAAGAGGGAGGAGAATGCTGCCGCGATGATTCCGAATACGAAGATCGAGGAGGAGAGCGGACCTGTGATGGGCTCCAGGGTCCTGACCATATCAATGGCCCGGTCAACCACGATGCCCCTTGGGAACATGGTGCCGGCAGCGGCTGCCAGGATGGATGCACTGACGATGAAGGTGAGGACAAGGGAGATGATGGCATCCCTGTGCTCCGTTTTCAGTTCCCTGATGGTCCATTTCTGTTCGGCCACCAGGTAGGTCCTGGAGATCAGCACCACTGCAGCCATGGTGGTTCCCACCAGGCCCGCGAGGATCAGGTGGGAATCTGAACCTTCGGGGATTTTCGGTACCATGCCTTTAATGATCTCAGCTGTATCGGGGATGACCAGGAACATGGATCCAATAAAACTGATCCCCATCAAGGTCACAATAACAGCCATGATCCGGAGGAATACCCGGTGCTTCCCGAACCAGAATAGGTAGTAAAGCACAGAGATGATCACAATTGAAGAAATGGCCGGGTGGAGCCCGTTGCTGCCCGGGACCAGCAGCCGGGTCCATTCACGAAATACGTCCGCAGCAATGGCGGTTACCCCTATAATGGAGGAAATCACGGTTACCATGAGCCCCCCGATGATAAAAAGTGCGGCAGCCTTTCCGAACCTCTTTTTAATGAGGTAGATAAGGGTGTTTCCAGACAATATGGTGAGCCTGCTGATGCTGACGATCAGGACGTAGGTAAAGAGGCAGGAGAGGGCCAGCGCCCAGGTCATGGACATCCCGTATTTGGCGCCGGAGGAGGCCAGTGTGGTTACACTGCCTGTCCCGATGATGTATCCAAGGATGAATACACCCGGGCCTATGGAGGATAAAAATCTTCTGATCCTTTCCATGCGGAGCATAGGTTCAAATCCCCGGGTTCAACTTTTTTCCAGCAATGCCATGGCGATATACTCCCACTCCTCTTCAAAGGAGATCGCGGGGGTGGGCCTGCCGGCACTTCGGTACCAGAATGATGCATTGGGCAGGTCACCCTCTTCCCGGTGCAGGTAGGCGTGTACCCAGGAACCATCCTGGGAAAGGGTATTCTGAGCGATGCGGTGTGCATTGTCCCAGTCACCCGAAGCATCCAGCAGGAGGGCCTGAAGAAGGGGGGGGATGTCATCGGGGACCACTCCTTCATCTTTCAGTCTGAGGAATTCTTCAAAGTTGATCATGGCTGCAGATTTGTTTCTGGTTCAACACTGAGTTAAAGTTACATATAATTAGAGACAACAGGTATTGATATATCGTCCCATTATGGTTAGTTTAGTCTTCAATTCGGCAAGCGCTGACCTATGAGGACGCCTGAAAACATAAAGGATTTTTCGAAACTCTGCATCCATACCCAGACAAACAGGCCCTGGGATTTGCGACGGTGTGTGGAAGAATACCATCGTGCAGGGGTGGCCGGGATCTCGGTGTGGCGACATCTTCTGGAAGATATTACACCCCGGGAGGCAGACCGGATCCTTAAAGATCATGGAATGGACGTGGTCTCCCTGGTCAGGGGCGGATTTTTCACCTCCGTGGAGAGGGCCAGGAGGGAACTGGCCATTGAGGATAACCTGATGGCAATTGAACAGGCTGCCACCATTGGAGCGCCTTTATTGGTGCTGGTATGCGGTTCCGACCCGGGTCAATCACTGGAGGTGTCCAGGGACCAGATCAGGGAAGGGATCCTGAAGATCCTCCCGGCTGCGGAAAGTGAAGGTGTAAAACTGGCCATTGAACCCCTCCATCCCATGTATGCTGCAGACCGCTCGGCCATAAGCACACTTTCACAGGCCAACGATATGGCAGAAGAGATCAATTCGGTTTTTCTGGGAGTGGCGGTGGATGTCTACCATCTCTGGTGGGATCCCCTTCTGCAACAGGAGATCGGGCGGTGCGGTGAAATGGGGAAATTATTTGCATATCATGTGTGTGACTGGAATGTCCCGCTGAACGATATCCTGAATGACCGGGGCCTGATGGGAGATGGGTGCATTGACCTGGGGCAGATCAGGGGCTGGATGGAAGATGCCGGATTCGAAGGATACCGGGAGGTGGAGGTCTTCTCTGACAAATACTGGGCCATGGACCAGGTGAAATATCTGGACAGGATCAAAAGGGCGTACCTGGAACATAGCTGAGAAATATGAAAACACATCATGCAGGCATAATTATGAACGGGGTGACCGGCAGAATGGGAACCAACCAGCATTTGATGCGGTCCATCGTGGAGATAATCAAACAGGGAGGGGTCAGGATCTCTGACCGGGAGACCATCATGCCCGATCCCATCCTTGTGGGCCGGAATAAGGAAAAACTGAAGACTCTTGCTGCAATGTCCGGTGTTGAGAAGTGGAGCACAGACCTCGGCCCCTTATTGGAAGATCCCGGTTATCCTGTCTATTTTGACGCCCAGACCACGGGCAGGCGTGAGGAAGCAGTGATGCAGGCTGCCAGGGCGGGAAAACACATCTATTGCGAAAAGCCGGCGGCAACCTCAACGGAAGGTGCCATGAAGCTTTTGAATGCATGTGAGGCTGCGGGGGTCAAACATGGGGTGGTGCAGGATAAATTATGGTTGCCTGGCCTCCTGAAACTAAAGCGCCTGATCGATGAGGGCTTTTTTGGCACCATCCTTTCGGTCAGGGGTGAATTTGGCTACTGGGTTTTTGAGGGTCACACGGTCAGGGCTCAGCGTCCAAGCTGGAACTACCGCAAGGAGGATGATGGCGGGATCATCATGGATATGCTTTGCCACTGGCGCTATGTGCTGGACAATATCTTTGGAAAAGTGAAAGGTGTCTTCTGCCTTGGGGCCACCCACATCCCCGAGCGCATCGACGAAGAGGGGCATGCATACCGGTGCACCGCTGAGGATGCTGCCTACGCCACCTTTGAGCTGGAAGGCGGGATCATCGCTCATTTCAATTCGTCATGGGTCACACGCGTGAGGAGGGATGACCTGCTTACCCTGCATGTGGACGGAACCAGGGGATCGGCTGTGGCCGGTTTAAGAACATGCATGGTACAGGATTACGGGAGCACCCCGAAACCGGTGTGGAATCCCGATATTCCAAGTCCCATAGACTTTTACAAAGACTGGACCGAGCTCTACGCCGATGAGGTTTTTGAGAATGCTTTCAAGGCACAGTGGGAGCTCTACCTGAAACATGTCTTCAATAACGGCCCTTTCCCATGGGATTTAAAGGAGGGGGCGAAGGGGGTGCAATTGGCTGAAAAAGGAATGGAAAGCTGGGCCAGCCGTCGCTGGGTGACCGTACCGGCCCTCTAAATACAGTTCGGAGAAAACCGCAGATCATGAAAAGAACGGCACTTATTACAGGAGGATCCAGGGGAATTGGCCTCGGGATCGCCACGGAGCTTGCCAGGGCTGGATTTGACCTGGCCGTCAACGGGGTCCGGAAGGAGGAGATGGTCCTTGATGCCATCAACGGGCTGCTGGAATTTGGGACCCATGTAATCTATACCAGGGGGGATATATCCCGGGCGGATGAAAGGGGGGCGATCATGGACAGGGTCATTGAAACCTTCGGGCATCTCAACGTGCTGGTTAACAATGCAGGGGTGGCACCCCTGGAACGATTGGACCTGCTTGAAGCTGCCGAGGAGAGTTATGACCGGGTCATGAATATTAACCTGAAGGGGCCCTATTTTTTGACGCAACTGGTAGCGCGGCACATGGTGAAAATGAAGGCTCAGGATCCCGGATTTCAGGCCTCCATTATCAATATTACCTCTATTTCTGCCGGGGTGGCCTCCGCCAACCGGGGGGAGTACTGCATATCAAAAGCCGGAATGGCCATGGCAACCAGGCTGTGGGCCGTGCGGCTGGGGGAGTATGATATTCCGGTGTATGAGATTCAACCGGGAATCATCCAGACGGACATGACCTCGGGCGTGAAGCAAAAATATGACAGGCTGATCGAAGGTGGCCTCTGTGTTCAAAAACGATGGGGCCTGCCGGGGGACGTTGGAAAGGTGGCTGCAGCCATGGCAAACGGTTCCATGCCCTATTCCACCGGTCAGGTGGTTATGGTAGATGGCGGATTGACCCTTCCAAGGCTCTAAGCTGCCATCAGGTTTCAAACTTTCCATATATTTACTGAAATATTCACCCCATGATAGATTCATTTCAATTTTCTCCACTGCCGGAAATCCTGTTCGGAAAAGGAAAGCGAAAAGAACTGCCTGCTGCAGCCAGGGCCATCGGCACCCATGTGCTTCTGCTGACGGGCTCCTCTTCCATTCACAATTCGGGTCACGGAGATGAAATCATCCTGGGACTGGAAAAGGCCCGACTTCAGGTGAGCAGGGAGGTCATCGCTCATGAACCTTCGCCCGGGGTGGTTGACCGGATCGCGGAGCGTTTCAGGGGAGCTGATGTACAGGTGGTAGTCGCGGTGGGAGGGGGCAGTGTAATGGATGCCGGAAAGGCGGTATCTGCGATGATCCCTGTGGAAGGAGGCATCACCGAATACCTTGAAGGAATGGGTGGAAAGGAGCATCCCGGTACTAAAATTCCATTTATTGCCATGCCCACCACATCGGGAACCGGAAGTGAAATGACAAAAAACGCAGTCATTTCAGAGGTGGGTGAGGAGGGATTTAAAAGGTCACTGAGACATGATAAATTTATCCCCGAGCTCGCCATTATTGACCCGGAGATGATGCTCTCCTGTCCGGCAAGGCTCACAGCCACTGCGGGTATGGATGCATTCACCCAGTTGCTCGAGTCCTATGTGTCCACACGGTCAAATCCCATGACAGATGCGTTGGCCCTGCAGGGATTAAAACAAATTAAAAGATTTCTTTTAAGGGCATTTCTGGAAGGCGAGCAGAACCTGGATGCACGGTCAGGAATGGCGCTGGCAGCAATGTTCTCGGGAATTGCACTGGCCCATGCGGGACTTGGACTGGTCCATGGGTTTGCCTCTCCATTGGGTGGATTTTACGATATACCCCATGGCGTGGTTTGCGGATCGCTGATGGCTCCGGTTTTCTCCCATACCATTGATAATCTTATCGATCAACCCGAGCACCCGGCCCTTCAAAAGTTAATCATAGTCAGCAAAGTCTTTGCAGATTTCAAATACAAGAAGGAGCTGGAATACCTTCAGGCATTCAAGGAGAAACTCATTCACATCTCAAACCTGCTGGAAATCCCCAGGCTATCTGAATACGGATTTAAAGAGGAATTCATTCCAAAAATCGTGGAGCATAGCTCGCATAAGTTCCATCCGGTCAAACTTTCAGTTGATCAAATGTCGGAAGTGTTACGGAGCAGGATTTAGTGGTTTTGCCGTACCCTTGGAAAGGGATTTAATATTCTCTGGGTCAACGATGAAATAGTGCTCTGAAATGTGCTTTTCCTGGATGATTGAATTGAAAGAATCACCTTTGAGGTTCCGGTCAAATTTGCGATTCCTCCACACGTCCGGATTTGTAAACGGGTTTAGTGTCGGGTCATAGTTCACGGCCCTTCCATCCTGGTAAAATTTAACGGGTTCTTCATCATATCCCTGAAGGTATATGACAAGGCTGTCATAATAGAACGAAAAATATTCAAATCCGTCCAGGCAATCGCAATTGATGGAATAAAATTGATCCATTACCCCTGGTTGGATCCAGTCCCCGTCCGCAAACTCCGAAGAATAGGCCTGGGCATAAATTGGCACTTCGGTTTCATTTCTGATAGAGATCCATGAGAGATCATCATTCACACATCCGGCCACCAGGAAAAACATTGATATCCAGATAATTCCTTTCATTTACATCCCTTTTGGAAGCTCAATCCCGGTATTTGACAGGAACAGTCGAATGGCGATGGCAAGCAGGATAATCCCGAAAAATTTTCTCAGAATATGCAAGCCATTGGGTCCGAGTATTCTTTCAAAAAAGGTTGTGAGCCTGAGCACAAGATACACAATAATCATATTCAAAGAAAGTGCGATCAAAATATTTATTAGGTGATATTCAGCGCGAAGGGAGAGCAGGGTGGTGATTGAACCGGCTCCTGCAATCAGTGGAAAGGCGATGGGAATAATGGCACCGCTGCCCCCTGATTCATGTTTGAAAAGCTGGATACCCATGACCATCTCCAATCCCATGAGCAGAATGATGATTGAGCCGGCAATTGCGAAAGAGGAAATATCCACACCGAACAATCCCAGCAGGGGTTCACCGATAAACAGGAAAAGAAGCATGATGACGAAGGCGGCGATGGTCGTTTTTCCTGCCAGGACCGATCCGGTCTTTGATTTGATATCGAGGATGATTGGAATTGACCCGAGAATATCAATGATGGCAAACAGGACCATGAATGCTGCCAGAATTTCAACAATGCTCAAATGTATCATGACCAGGTGTTTTGATCTGGGGTGCAAAGATCAAACATTTTTACCTGAATAATCTTAATAATCGGGCAATACAATAGTTTTTATTTTCTTAAACATATCAGAGAGAATGCACCGGGTGATTTTGCAGTAAATTGACGGTGATCCGGATCCTTTGTTTCCTGTGGGATAAAAGATATGATAAAAGCCGGGGCAGTGACCCGGCTTTTGCTCAATACTGTAAGAGGATTGATTGATCCTCTTCCTAGCCCTTTGCTTTGATGGAACACCCAATGGCTTTGGTGGTGGCCGGTTCGGGTATTTCCCCTGCCATGACCGCCCTGATTGCCTTCTCAAGGTATTTATTTAGGATCGATGATGCATCCTTGGCCATGGCATTGTCGTCGATGGCGCCGATGTAGGCAACTTTAAATTTCCCGCCCTTGTTTTGAAGCAGAAAAACATGGGGTGTGCGTGTTGCACCGTAGGCAAGGTAAACCTCCTGTGTTTCATCCTTCAGGTATGGGAAAGGATATCCCTTCTCACTGGCTTTGGCTTTCATCTTGTCAAAAGTATCCTCCGGGGAGACCTGTTCATCATTTGGATTGATGGCAACCACCGGGAATCCCTGGTCGGCAAAAGTGCGATGCAACTGGATAATCCTTTGCTCGTAAGCCTGGGCAAATGGACATGGATTGCATGTAAATACAACAATGACCCCTTTCTGGTCACTGTAATCGGAAAGAGAAACGGTGGAGCCGTCCACACCCTTCAGGGAGAAATTTACGGCATTATCACCCGGCTTCAAACCTGCATTCACCATCAATAGGGATGATAAGAGAAATGTCAATGTGGCAAGTGTTTTTTTCATATCAGTTAAGAATTTCATCTACATGTTCAAATAGTTCATTTCGCGATAGCTCTTTCTCAAGAAATACTCTTTCGGAATTGCGATAGATCAGGGTTGCCGGCAGGGCACCGGACCAGGCAGGGTCCACAAGGTCGATCCAGGCATTGTAATTGAGATCGGTCACAAGCATCACGGGGGCGGTTATATTCCTCTCCTCAAGGAACGGGATCACCCTGCTTTCCAGTTGATCTGGAAAATCAAGACTTACTAGGATCACTTTTACGGCTGCGTCAACCCGGGAACGGTGAAGTTCTTCGAAATAGCCAATCTCTTTTACACATGGAGAACACCACGTGGCCCAGAAATTCACCACGTAGGTGGTGTCCCTTGATCCGTTTGTGATAGACAAGATCCCATCCATGTCAATTTCCTGAATGGCCTGACCCCAGGTCTGACCAATATTCAGAATAAAGATGAGCGCTATGGTTATACGAAACTTCAACAAATGTAAAACGTCTGTTGTGCCACATTGTTTTTAGAAAGGACCCCGGATAAACAATTTTAACTTTTATTTGTATTTCAGATAGCACTTTAAAATTAAAATCATGGGTTTTACGTTAGACATCGGTTCCCGGGCACCTGATTTCAGGCTTCCTGCCACCGATGGAATTGATTACTCGCTCTCTGACTTCAGGGATGATATCCTGGTCATTTTCTTCACCTGCAACCATTGCCCCTATGTGATCGGTTCAGATGAGGTTACCAGGGCAACCGTTCAGAAATATGCTCCCAAAGGAGTCAGGTTCATTGGAGTAAACTCCAACAGCGCCAGGACATACCAGGTGGATGATTTTCCCCATATGGTCCAGCGTATGAAGGAACACCGGTTTCCCTGGGTATACCTGTATGATGAAAGCCAGGATGTGGCAAGGGCTTACGGCGCATTGAGAACGCCCCATTTCTATGTGTTTAATGCGGACAGAAAATTGGTTTATACCGGAAGGGCAGTGGACCAACCCAAAGATTCAAGCCGCATCACTGTCAATGACCTTGAGAGGGCCCTGGATGAATTGACCACCGGCAGGGAGGTTTCCATTCCGGTTACAAATCCCATTGGGTGCAATGTCAAGTGGGACGGCAAGGAGAGGCATTGGATGCCTGCAGATGCCTGCGACCTGGTCTGATTGGCGGAAACCAGGCGTTGTGATCCCATCCCATGACGGGGGTGAACACAGGCTAATCAGGCAGTATAAACCTTTCTGATTTGTTTCTTTCCCAGGTGGATCCGGCTCTTGACCGTTCCGATGGGTATATTCATTTGTTGGGAGATCTCCTTGTAGGAGTATCCCGTCAGGAACATGTGAATGGGTTTTTCATATCCCTGTGGCAAAAGCTTGATCATTTCATGGAGTTCCTTCCTGATCAACTGTTCATCCGGTGGTGCCTCACTGAGGCTTGTTCCCGGGGATGAATAATTATTCAGTTCATCCGTATCGTGCACAAGTTGCCTGAAGTGGCTGCTTCGCAAGTAATTAATGTAAGTGTTCTTAAGAATTGTGTAAAGCCAGGCCCTGATGTGATCGTTATTATGGAGCCTTGTCCTGTTCTTCAGGGCTTTATAACTTGTCTCCTGAACCAGGTCCAGTGCGTCTTCACGGTCCTCGGTAAGTTGCAGTGCAAAATAATAAAGTTGCTCCTGCATATTTACCAGGTCACCTGCAAAATGGTCAGGTTTTCGGTCCATTTCCGATGCCTCCATTATTGATGAAGATTATCTTTAGGCAAATTACTAAATAATCAAATACACTTCAAGGGGTTATCAAAATAGATATTCACTGCAAATGATTGGCGCTGTTCCTTGATAAAAAGGAATAGTTTTCACATTTTTATAATTTCTTTAACACCTTTAAATCACACTTAATTCTGAATCACATGACACTTAAAACACTAACCCTGGTGGGTGCACTATGCTGTGTTTCAACCTCCTTTAATCCCAGTATCGCACAGGAAGCGAAAATCCCTGCGGATCCTGGGTTTGAATGGTTGTTCAACGGCGAGGGAACAACCGGATGGCGGGGATATAAAAAGGACAAACTTCCCGGGAAATGGTCCGTGGAGGAGGGTACGTTACACTTTAATCCCAAGGGCGAAGGGAAAGGCGGGGACATTATCTATGATAAGATCTATTCCAATTTCCACCTGAAGCTGGAATGGATGATCGAGGAGGGAGGCAATTCGGGGATCTTTTACCTTGGATCGGAGGACCCGGCCTTAAAATCTATTTATTATACCGCTCCGGAAATGCAGGTCCTGGATAATGAAAGGCACCCCGATGCCAAGTTGGGCAGGGACGGGAACCGGATGTCCGGTTCACTCTATGATCTGATTCCGGCAAATCCTCAGAATTTCAGGGGAGCAGGGGAGTGGAACCAGGTAGAGGTGATCCACAGTGATGGTCATGTGATCCATATGATGAATGGAGAGAAGGTAGTGGAATACCAGGCTGGAACCCCCGAATGGATCGAGCTGGTGGCCGGTTCCAAATTTCCGGCACTGAACCCCCACTGGGCCGATCTACAGAAGGAGGGTTATATCGGCCTGCAGGATCACGGCAACAATGTGTGGTACAGGAATATCCAGATCAAACAATTATAAACTCGTTAATACAACTTACATTATGCAAAACAGAAGAACTTTTATGAAAAGTGCAGCTGTGGCTGCAGCAGCTCTTTCGGGTGGACAAATCGCTTTTGCCAAGGGGAAGGATGCAGTTTCAAATTCACCCCTCAAGGGAGATGATGATGGTCTCTTTTTCAAAATTTCTCTGGCCGAATGGTCACTCAACCCGGTCATCCGCAAGGGTGATCTGGATAACCTGGATTTTCCTGCTTACGCAAAAGATAAGTTTGACATCCATGCGGTGGAATACGTGGACCAGTTTTTCCCTTCAGCGGAAAAGGCCTATATCAATGACCTGAAGAAGCGGACTGAGGACATCGGAGTGAAGAATGTGCTGATTATGGTTGACACTGCCGGAAGCCTGGGAGAGTCGGATGAGGAGAAGCGAATAGCGGCAGTTGAGAAGCATTACCAGTGGGTGGAAGCTGCAGAGATACTGGGTTGTCACGCCATACGGGTAAACGCCCGCGGAAGGGGATCGGAGCTGGATGTGGCCTATGCAACCACAAAAAGTCTCATTACGCTGGGCCGTTTTGCTGCTGACTATGGCATCAGTGTGATCGTTGAGAATCATGGGGGCTTCTCCTCTAGGGCCAGCTGGCTTGCCGGGGTGATCCGTGCCACCGGGATGGTGAACTGTGGGGTCCTTCCTGATTTTGGGAATTTCGTGGTAAGCCGCCAGGAGAATTATGACCTTTACCTGGGTATGACGGAATTAATGCCAATTGCAAAAGGTGTAAGCGCGAAATCTCATGAATTTGATGAGGAGGGGAATGAAACCACGAAAGATTTCTACCGCCTCCTGAAAATTGTCAAGGATTCAGGATTCAGGGGATATATCGATGTGGAATATGAGGGAAGGACACTGAGTCCTGATGAAGGAATCATGGCCACGAAAAATCTTTTGATCAAAGCTGGTAAATCGCTTGAATCATAGTTATTTGCCCTTAAGGTAAACTTCAATATTGCGTGCGATCTTCTCCACTAGAAGTTCCCTGGACTCCTTTGATGCCCAGGCCATGTGGGGGGTGATAAGGATTTTTTCCTTATCATAAAGCTTCAGCATCGGGTTATCGGCACCAATGGGTTCCTTTTCCATCACGTCGATGCCGGCTGCTCCTATGAGGTTGTCATTAAGCGCTCTTGCCAGGTCCTTTTCACTGATGATACCCCCCCGCCCCAGGTTCAAAAGGATGGCACAGGGCCTCATCATTTTGATCTTTTCATAGGTGATCAGGTTCAGGGTCTGTGCATTGAGCGGAGCATGGATCGAGACCACATCGGAACTCTTCAAAAGGTCATCCAGTTCAAAGCGTTTGTAACTGATGTGGTTGTTCCTGCCTGTGGTGGAGTAGAAGACCACTTCCATTCCGAAGGATTCTGCAATGCGGGCCACCTGGCGGCCAATGGTGCCCAGCCCGATGATCCCCATTCTTTTGCCTTTCAGTTCCCAGAATGGTTCGTTGTGATGGGTAAATAGTTTGCTCCTGGAATAGGCCCCGCTCTTCACATAGCTGTCATAATAATACGGCTTATTCACCAGGTAAAGGAGCATGGTAAATGTCAGTTGAGCCACCGAGTCGGTGGAGTAGCCTGTGACGTTCTTCACTTCAATGCCATTGCGCTGTGCATGGTCCAGGTCCACATTGTTCAAACCGGTGGCGGCCACACAGATCAGTTTCAGATCAGGAAGTTGTTTCATGATGGCAGCCGTCAGCTCGACCTTGTTCACAATGACCACCTCATTTCCCTTGCACCTTTCCACCACCTGTTCAGGGGAAGTGTTTTCGAAAATCTCAAGTTTGCCCAGTTTGGAAAGCAACTTCATGTTGTCCACTTTCCCTATGGTGCCCGAATCGAGAAATACAATCTTGCTCATTCCTCTTTTTCTATTGACAATAAACACCTGTTTATTGAATTGGTTCAAATTAGATAGGCAGAACAGGCGACTGATGGTTAAGGATTGTTAAATGCAAGGGAATTCGGGAATATTTGGATACATTTAATACCATGAGCTTTCGGACCCTGATACTGGCCATGACATTATTGATGGCCTCCCGCATTCACGTGTTGTCCCAGGTCCCTGATTCCATATTTGATTTATCAGCCATCATATACGATGAACAATTTTTTCCTGTACCGGCGAGCCATGTGATCAATCTTGGATCCCACCAGGGTGCCGTGACAGACAGCCTTGGAATTTTCAGGCTGCCTGTCCGTTATTCGGATACCCTGCTGATCCGGAATATTGCCTTCAGGGACACCCTCGTTCGGGTGGAAGATCTTATTGGATGGCGGCGAATCGTGATCAGGAGGAGATATTATGAACTGAAGGAGGCAAGAATCTTTGAATGGGGATCGACCTACGGGGATTTCAAGAATGCGATGGTCGAGATGCCCAACCAGCAGTCCCTGGGCGAATCCATGGGACTGCCCCGGCAGGATCCTGATTATATTCCCGTTGAGATGAATGAAGCGGCAATTAAAAGTCCTGCATTCCTGTTAAGTTCCCCCATCTCTTTTTTCTACTATAATTTCAACAAACAGGCACAGTCGGCACGGAAGGTTTACTGGATGGAGAAGAATGCACCCCTGCAGAAGGCATTTGACGAGATCATGGGAAGGGATAATCTATCTTCAATCACAGGGCTGACTGGTAACGATCTGGAGGAATTTGTGGCTTTTGCCAATGAAAGAATGAGGTGTGACTTCAGGTGCAGTGAACTGCAAATATATACAGAAATCTATTCGCTCTGGGAACTTTTCCAGGAACTGGAAAAGCGCCAGATGCTCCACCCGGGGAAAACTGGCAGAGAATAGCTGCAGGCGCATTAATTGAATGGCATTCTTCCTGAACCCAGGTCAACCATTCCTGTTCACGGAAGTTTTACGGGCCTAAACAACCTTCTCGTTCTCCTTGTCCCAGAAAACTTTTCTATTTTCCTTATAGGCCATGGTGGCCATTGCGGCACTGATGCCCTCCTCGAAGGCCTGATCGATGTTGCAACTGGTCTGTTTGCCTTCCCTGATGGCTTCTACCCATTCGGCAATATGAAGGTGGGTGGTGTCAACCCTACGACCTCCCCGGTAAGTGTACAACAATCCCCTGCTTGCAAAGTACTGCTCGGTGGCGGTGGCCACAGAATCCACATTCTTCCGTCCGGGAATATAGGTGTATATTGGCAGGTCAGGATTAATCAAACCGCTCTCTATTTTCTCTTTATACCTGGTACTCTCACTGCAGGCATAAACCTGGAGGCTGTTGCCAAGTTCCATGGATCCGTCATGTCCCATGATCATTTTGCCGCGGTCCTTGTTGTTGGCCAGCGAGGCACTGTACATGAGGGTGAAATCAAGGTCTGGGTATTCCATTACCGCATTCCAGACATCGGGCACCTCCCTGACCTCATTCACATAGTGCGCTTTGGATTTGTAGAAATAGACCCCTCCCGAGGAGACGGCCGATGCAGGGATCCCCATGCCAAGGATCTGGTTTACAGCATCAAATTCATGGGTGAGCAGGTCGCCGGAAAGTCCTGTTCCATAGTCCCACCAGCACCTCCACCGGAAAAAGCGCTCGGGGCTCCAGGGATGTTTTACATCACAGGGTTCTTCAAACTGGGCCCAGTCCACTGTCCTCTCGTTGGCATCCGGGTGGATGTCATAAACCCATGCACCGTTTGGGGAATTGCGGTTCGTGCAAACCTCCACAAGGTTTATTTTCCCGAGCAGGTTCTTATCCACAGCCTCCTTGGCCTTGATATAACTTTCAGTCTGCCTGCCCTGGTGGCCCAACTGGAATACCACGCCACTCTCTTTTACAGCATCTCTTACCGCGAAAACCTCATCGACGGTCCGGGTAAGTCCTTTCTCACAGTAGACATGTTTTCCAGCCCTGGCTGCATCAATGGTGATGCGTGCGTGCCAGTGATCAGGTGCAGCGATGATCACCGCATCAATCTCATCGGAGGCCAGCATTTCCCGGTAGGTGGTGAAACGCTTTGGAGGTGTACCCATGGATCCCCCTGTACCTTCCCGACCAATATTGGCGGCTGCCTCCATGGCCAGGTTCGCGTGCACATCGAAGAGGTCGCATACTCCGGTTATCTTTATATTCAGGTCATCCTGTTGCAAAAACTCTTCATAACGGTTGTTCCGGGAATCTTTTTGAGCAGCGTCCTTCCATTCCTGAATGGTCTTGGGCGGGACAAATCCGGCAGCTTTCATGAGTTGTGTTCCCCTGATACCAAAACCAATAATCCCAAGCCTGATGGTCTGGCCGTCATGTTTGTACGGAGTATATTCTATGCCCTCGCTGCTCATGTTGAGCTCACTGGCAAGATTGTGGCCTTTGATGTGGTCCTGTCTCCTTTTTCTCCATGTACCGTAAGCAAATGCGCCAAGCACCGGAACCGTCGCCAGGCCCTTGATCAGATCCCTGCGATTCATTTTATTTCCGGTATCACTACTTCCTTTTTCTGCCATAATATTTCTTACTGTTTCTTGTTACACAAATAGCGGTCGATCCCTACCTCATGCCATGTGGGGAACAGCACGATGACCCAGAGGGTCAGCATTTCGATCAGGTTCTTGTTGACCCACAAATAGCTGCCTTCACTTGGAATTGCATAGGTTACTCCGATCATTGCAGGGTGGGAGAGGTAGTAAAATGCCAGGAGGATGATCCCTGAGATGGTAGCTACCCGGGTAAACAGTCCAACGATCAGACCTGCCCCAATGAGGATCAATCCCCACACATTTAAAAAATCCATGATATTGAGCATAGTTGCATTACCGGCGATTGAGAGGAACAAGCCTTCAAAAATACCTTTGGAATCCATCAGGTATCCCAACGAGGACCAGTTTGGATTCAGCAACTTGGTGATGCCTTCATACAGGAAATGCCACCCAATGGCCACTCGCAGTATTACAAGTGACCATAATTGCAGGTTGGTGTAATTGGTTTTTTTCATTCTGTGGAGTTGGAATAAAATAAAATGACAAACGCAAATTTAATAATTCTCCTTAAAGATAATTTTGAACCATTATGGATTAGACCTGGCTTTTTATTTTTTTTCTGATCGCCAGGTGATTTTTATCGCCTTTTCTCTCATAGGTCAGCGAATCAGAAAAGGTCCGGATCAGGGTGATGCCCATTCCGCCGGCATCTGATGCTGCCGGGTCAGAAATCCTGGGGGGTCTGTTTTCCAGTGGATTAAATGGGGTGCCGTCGTCGATGATCTCAATAAAGATTTCATTTTGTTCCCGGAGCAACCTGATTTCAACCTGGTGGTCCAGGTTATCCTCATAGGCAAACCTGATGATGTTGGAAAATAATTCTTCCAGGATCACCCCGATTTGATTCAGCTCTGAGGCCGGAATGGCCCACAATGCCGCCAGTTCGGATAGGTTCTTCCTGATGCGCGGGATCTCCTGGATGTCAGATCTGTATGTGTTTACGTTCTCCATGTCATTGTTCCGTAATAAAGTCAACGGGGTTGGTCCTTGCCAGGCGCCAGGTATGAAGAGATACGGCGATCCAGCTGAAAATCACCAGGATCAGCACGCAGGCGGGGAATATCCAGAGTGGAATGTCGGTCCGGTATTTAAAATTTCTCATCCAGCGCTCCATGAGAAGGTAGGAGGCAGGAATGGAGATTGCGGATGAAACCAGTGCCAGCCATAGGTAGTACATCAACTCGGGCACAATGATATGGTGAATCCTTGCACCATGGATCTTTCTGAGCATGGCAGCTTTGATTCGTTTCTGCATAAAGAAGCCACTCATCGCAAAGAGTCCCATGCCGGCAATGATGATTGAGAGCACACTGAAGATAATTAACATTCTTTTCTGGACAAGTTCCGCCCCATAAAGCTGTTCTATGAGTGAGGAAGAAAAACTGTATTCCAGGGGGTATTCTGAAAAGAGCTCATTCCAGACAACCTCCAGGTGATCAAGAGTTGCAGAGGGATCGCCAGAGGGCATGACTGAAAAACACCAGAGCCAGGTGTACTTTGGAAAAATTACCATGGGTGAAATCTCAAAGTCGAGGCCGGAAAGGTGGAAATCCTCCACGATACCTGTGACGGGGCCTGGCCAGATAAAGCCCTGGTAACTGAAATGAAGTGTAAGCTCACGGCCTATCAGCTCTTCGGGATTGCCAGTCAGCATTCGGGCCGCGGTTTCATTTAAAACAAAGTACTCCGCTGAATCATCCGGATCATAGTTTTCCGGAAAATCAGAACCACTCACTATCCTCAATCCATAGAAACGAAAGAAATTTTCATCCACCGGGAAAAGGAACAGCTGCTTATCCCCTTCGCTGATCCCGTCAATTTCAAAGGTGTTGGCATCCATGGACTGACCGGTGGGCTCTTCCATGCTTGCGGTGACACTTTTTACAGCCGGGCTTTCAAGCATCTTCTCCTTGAAAATCCCAAACTTATCCACGATGGCCCGGTGCAGGTTGGGCAGGTGAATGACCTCTGGATTGGTGGCTCCCAGCTGCTCCGCCATGGCATAACCGGTTTGCCTGGAGATCATGACAAGGTTTGATAAAAGGACAAAGGTGATGATGAATTCCAATACGATCACTGCCCTTATAAACAGGTTTTTCCGGGTGTTCTCAGGGGGCGATCCCTGCCTGGAAAATAAAAATTTTTGCTGCAGGTGACGGTAGATCCTCCTGGTTGAGAGCAGCGAGGTAATGAATGAACCGGCAACGATCAGCAACAGCAGAAGCATCAGGGAACACATTAATATCCTGCCATCCTTGAAAATATGTGTGCCGGCCTGGTTTTCGATGGTGGGAATCAGGATCAGTGTGATCAGGATCCCGGTCACAAATGAAAGCGTCCCGACGAAGAGGTTGTCCACCATGAATTGCCTTAAAAACACCTGCCTGTCTGCCCCCATTTGCCACTGCACCACGAACCTTTGAATCTTCATTTGATTCTGGCTGAAAGCAAGCAGCGTAAAGTTGAACCATGCCAGCAAAAAGACCAGTATGCCTGCGATCATCAGGATCAGAATGGTCCTGAACCTGATGTTAGGCTGTATCTCCCTGGCTTTGTGCGAATGCAGATGGATGTCACCCACTGCCTGCAACCTGGGGTGAAGCTGCTCGGCATAGTCCTCTTCAAGGTTGCTTTCCAAAAATATTTTGATCTGATCTTCGATCTCACCCGGGTTTGCTGACTCTTGCAATTTCATGTAGGCCCAGGCGGTACCGCTGTATTCCACCGGATTTTCAAAGGTCGTAAGGATTGAAATTTTCAAATGTGAGTTTTCAGGAAAATCCCTGATCACCGCGGTCACTCTGTAGGTGGTTGGTTCTATTCCAAATTGATGGATCAGTTCAAATGATTTTCCAACTGCTTCACCGGGACCGAAGAATTTATTGGCTGTAGATTCGGTGAGGATTGCAGTAAATGGCTCTCCCAGGAGATTTTCACGTGCCCCCTGGAGGATGGCTGGTTGAAATATCTCCAGGAAATCCCGGTCACATTCGAAGGCATACTGGTCGTAGAATGAGTCCTCCCCGATCAAGAAGGCCGCATTTCTGAAAGGGGCCAGTCGTCCCAATTTCTCGATCCCCGGCAGCATTTCGGAAAAAACCATCCGGTTCAGGGCCGTGCCATGAAGGATCCTTGCCGTGTGGCGGTAAAAACCTTCATTGATCTCCTCGAACGTGAGCCTGTAGATGCGTTCCCTGTCAGGGTAGTCCCTGTCAAAAGTGAGGTGCCATGCCGACCACTGCACTGTGGAAAGAAAGGTAGTGATGCCAATGGCAAGCCCTACGATCACAAAGAGCGCGTAGAGGAGGTTTTTCTTAAGACTTCGTAAAGTAATTAAGAGATGCTTCCCAATCATGGTCGAATCCTAGCGAGGGTAAATATAGCGATTCAGGGTATAACCGGACCCGATGACCTGAATTTATTTGCTTTCAACAAAATCCCGGATCTCCTTCATGGCAAGCAAGGCATCACTCAGGATCATATGGAAGCTCATAAATCCGTGGATCATCCCGCTGTATTCGCAATATTGGACATCCACGCCTGCAGCTTCCATTTTCCTGGCGAAGAGCCTGCCGTCATCCCTGAGCGGGTCGCACTCTGCGGTGATGATGAGGGCCGGACAAAGATCGCCTGTCAGATTTGCCTCCAGGGGAGATAGATAGGGATGGCGGTCGTTTGGCTCATCTCCCATATACTCGGATTTTACCTTTCTGAGGAAGGATTCACTGAGAATATAAATCATTTCCGGGGAGTTGCAAAAATAGTTGCGGGAGGAGGTAAGTGTGTCCACAAAGGTAACCCCTGGATAAACGAGGATCTGGCACCGGGGCTGGGGCCTTTCCCGGTCCCTGCACATGAGTGTGAGCACCGTGGCAATGTTCCCCCCGGCGCTGTCACCCATGATGCTGATCCGGGTTGTGTCCACCCCAATGGAGGAACCATGTTCCTGGAGCCACTTCAATGCGTTATAACAATCTTGCAGGGCTGCAGGGAAGGGATATTCAGGAGCCAGCCGGTAATCCACTGAGATCACGATCTGACCGGTTATCCTGGCAAGTTTACTTACCATCACATGGTAGGTTTCTATGTCTCCCATGATAAAACCACCTCCGTGAAAAAAGAGGATGACCGGGTGGTTCCCTTCCAGGCTGTTTCTTGTGGGGTAATATATCCGCACCGGAACTGGCACTTCTGATAATCGCAGTGTGGTATCGACCATTTTTTTCTGCGGGGTTGCAAGTATATCAAGCATCCAGTCAGCCGGCAGCCTGTATCCCTCGGGATCTTTCATGATCTGGTTGAATTTTTTCATGATTGAATAAGCTCCCGGTTTAAGGAATGTGCCCGGTTCAGGTGTGGCATATTTCTCCCTTGTCCGGTCGCTGGAAGGCTGGTACTTTTCAACTCCTCCGGGATGGCATCCGGTAAAAACCAGGAAGATCCAAAGTATGGAGCATCCGACTTTCTGCATGGCAACTACAATTTCGTAAAAAATCATGCCTTTTTGCCTAACAAAAGGGATGTTATGCAGTATCATGACTGTTTACGTGCCGGTAACGGTAGTTGACATCTCCCAATGGCCCCTTTGCTTAAAAGCCTCTCTTTTTCTGGACAGGAATGACTTAATTGACTAACTTTTAAGACAAAGTGGTTCAAATGCATGCAGCAAGAATCATATCCGTTTCCTTCCTTCTCATTCTGGGAGCCATATTTCCGGGATCCATGGAGGCACAGGTGGTAAAATACGACCATCCGATGTTCGATATCGGGTTTGAGGCTTCACCCGATTGGGAAGAGACTTTGCACAGCTATAACGGAAAAGTGTTCGAGGTGACCAACCCGAATAACAACATGCGGGTGAACCTGAGCTATATAGCTGGTTGCCGAAATCCCCAGAAACATATGAAGCAACTGGCAGGGATGGAGGGGATGATTACCCCCGGGAAACCATATGATACCTTGCTCAATGAGAAGAAGGCCGTGATCATGCAGGGTATGTGCATTGAGGGAAAAGTGCCTTACCGAAGGTTGGTGATCGGGATCCCTGGCCATGAGGGGCTATACCTTATGGAGATATGTTGTCCTGAAGACTGTTATGCCAACCACAAGGAGAAGATGCAAACCATCCTTGGGACCCTCCATGTAGGCGCCTGAGCAAGCTATTGCTCTTTGGAGATCCCCAGCAAATGACCTGTGGTTCTGAAAATGATCATGCCATCACAGATGGCAGGAGTGGAGAGGGAAATTTCACCCAGTGGAATGGATTTAATCATGCGGTATTCAGGTCCCGCTTCAACAATGAATACATCGCCATCTTCACTCACACAGTAGATCTTTCCGTCGGCAGCAACCGGAGAGGCAATAAAGCTCTCAGTGGACACCGTTTCCCTGTATAGCTGTTCACCCGTAGCGGCATCCAGACACTCCAGGTTGCCGTTCCACCTGAGGTTGTACAGCAGGCCCCGGTACACGAGAAGGGTTTGCATGTATGCGCCTCCCCGTTCCCTGAACCAGGCAACCGCCTCCTCTTTCCGTTCACCCACTGGATACCTGATATTACCAGAAGCACTTGTGGTAATGGCCAGGATTGGACTTTGCCTTCCGTGGGCGCTGTTGAAGTAGATCAAATCTCCGTGAAGGATGGGGGTGGGCACGGGTACATCCCCTCCTCCGGACATTCTCCACACCTCTTCTCCTGTTTCAAAATCATAACCGCCCCGGTGTTTGAATCCGTTCACGGCGATCCGGGCGAGGCCATCATGATAATAGATGTTGGGAGTGCTCCACCCCGGCCAGTCACTCCGCTCCTTTTTCCAAAGGATCTCGCCATTCCTTATGTCAAGGGCTGCAAGAAAGGAATTCTCCTTTACGTCGGCTTGCAGGATGACCCGGTCCCCATGGATGACTGGCGAACTTGCAAATTCCCACTCTGCAAAATCTGCACCATGGGCCGAGGACATCAGTATGCCGAAGTCCCTCTCCCACATAAGGTTTCCATCAAAATCATAACAGTATACCCCTTCGGAACCGAAAAAGGCCACCACGTGTTTCCCGTCGGTGGCCACCGTGGGATTTGCATGGGAGGACTTCGGATGCCGCTTGACCTCAGGGATCCCGGAGTGTGCGGTTTTTTCCCAGCGCATATTTCCGCTCTCCAAATCGAAGGCGAATACTTTCCATTCCAGCTCTGACTCGTCATCCACAGGCTCCCCTTCGCCGTAAATACCTGTCTTGATTCCACCTTCCCCAGCTTCCCCTACGGCCGACGTTAGAAATATGCGATTCTCCCAGATCACGGGGCAGGATAGTCCCAGGCCGGGTACAGGGACCTTCCAGCGCACATTCTCCATGGTTTTCACATCCCACCCGTCAGGCAGGTCGGCGTTGTCAAGGTAACCCCGTGCGTAGCAGCCCCTGAATGAGGGCCACTGTCGAGAATTCTCCATCTTTTCCAGAAAGATGGCTTCAGCTTCAGGGTTCCCTGATGCACCAGCTTCAGTGACAACCTGACCGCTGCATCCACTTTGAAGCATCAGGCAGGCGGCGAGGATTACAAACAAGGCTTTGTTCATGGGGTTTTGGATTTATTGTACCGCAGCGGCTATGAGGTGGCCGGCAGTACGCAGGATGATCATTCCATCGGTAATGGCCGGAGTTACCAGGGAAACCTCGCCCAGAGGTATTGTTTTTAATAACCTGTACTCCTTTCCCGCCTGTGCAATATAGAGGTCACCCACCTCAGAGACCATGTAGATCCTCCCATCCGAGGCCACAGGACATGCAATAAAGCTTGATGGATTTATGGTTTGCTGGTAGAACTCCTTCCCGGTTCTTGCATCCAGGCAAGCCAGGCTTCCGTTCCACCTCAGGCGATAGAGCAGGCTGTCATAGACCAGTACCGACGTCATGTATGATCCGCCCCTCTCATAAAACCAGGCAAAATCTTCTCCCGGAACCGAATCATTGTCAGGGTAGGGGATCTCCCCCGCAGCACTGTTTTTCACTGCCATCAGCGGAGCGGAACGGCCATGGGCACTGTTAAAATAGAGCAGGTCCTTCCATACCACGGGAGTTGGGATGGGAATATCCCCTCCGCCGGCCATTTTCCAAATCTCATTTCCGGTATCCAGGTCATAGCCACCCCTGTGTTTGTAACCGTTGACCGCAACCCTTGGCTTATCCCCATCGAAATAGATGTTCGGAGTGCACCATCCTGAGATTTCGTCCCTCTCCTTTTTCCACACTGTTTCACCGGTGAATAGATCCAGGGCTGCCACAAAGGCCGTATTGAGTGCATCGGCCTGGATGATTACCTTATCCTGGAAAATGATCGGGGAGCTACAAAACTCCCATTCAGCTGATTCCACCACATTCCACGCAGAGTTGATCAATCCGAAATCCCGTTTCCAGATCAATGCACCTTCCATATCGTAACAGTACAATCCTTCCGAACCAAAGAATGCGATCACATGGCTGCCATCTGTGGCCACTGTGGTATTGGCATGGGAGGATTTGGGATGGCGTTTAACCTTTGGGATCCCCTGGTATGCATCCTGTTCCCACCGAATGGCTCCCGAGGTTTTATCAATGCAATAGATTTTCCATATATGGACGGAGGAATCTTCCACGGGTTCAATGTCACCGTACATACCGGTTTTGTAACCCTCTTTGTCCTCCTGGCTGACGGCCGTGGTAATAAATACAAGATCATCCCATACCACCGGACAGGAGAGCCCCAGACCGGGGATCTCCAGGTTCCATTTGATGTTGAAGGATGTCTCCACATTAAAACTATCGGGCAGGTTTGCTTGATCCAGGTAACCGGAAGCGAAATAGCCCCGGTAGGAGGGCCAGTTCCTGTTTGATTCCATGGATTCGAACAGGGAGGCATCTGAATTCACCTTGCTTGCGAAAAGTTCCTGGCTGTGGATTTTAGTGCAGGAAATCAGTGCGGAGGCCAGAATCAATAACATTACACAGGGCGGTTTCATATTTGAGAGGGTTTGTTGATTACTATAAATATATCAATATTATAATAAATGCTATTTTTGACTATGATCCTGAAATTCATTCAACCGTCCATTGACCTCATGAATATCCGGGTCGATGAACCCATCACCACAGCCACCGACATCATCATGGCGGCCATCTGTTTTTATGCGTTTATCAGAATTGGAAAGCTGGAAGCGGGAGGAAGGATCAAATGGTATTTTAAGTATTACTTTCTAACCCTCGGCCTGGGAGCCCTGTTCGGAGGGATCCTGGGACATGCCTTCCTCTACAGGTTATCTGAACCCTGGAAGTTGGTTTCATGGGTATTTACTATGCTTTCGGTGGCATTGATGGCCTATGCACTGCTTGAAATGGCGGGCCCACTGATCAGGTCCTCGATCATCCGTCTGGTCAAATGGTTCAATTTGCTTGTCCTGGCTGTAGCCCTCTTCATTACAATGTGGACCCTGGCCTTCTCACCGGTCAAGTTCTATACAATTTTTGGAATGCTGGTGGTGGTGGGTTCCCTCAGCTTTTATATATATCAAAAAACCGGAAAGAGGTGTGTGGTGAGGTTCATGTTAGCCGTGGGCCTCGGGCTGGTATCTGCTTTTATTTTCAGCTTTGAAATGGGGTTGAGCCCCTGGTTCAATCATACTGACATAAGCCATGTAATCCTGAGTGCAAGTGCCCTGATCATGTACAAGGGAGCGAGCCTGGAATTGCAATCACCTGGCACCCTGCTCTGATGGAGGAAAAAATCAGTATTTTCCTTGGGATCTTTGGTTTAATTGCGACAGGTTTCATGCCTGCCACCGGACAAAAAACCCTGAAGGCTTTCTATTTTTCCACACCTATTCTTATCGATGGGATCCATGAACCTGCGCTATGGGCCGGAGCGGACTCAGCTGTGGATTTCTTCCAGATGGAGCCCTCACCGGGAGCGCCGGCATCAGATCCAACAGTCTGTTATGTGGGATATGACAGCGAAAACCTCTATGTCAGCGTCAACCTTTACCAGGACCAGGGGGTGCTTGCCAAGGTGCTGAACAGGGATGTACTTACGAAGGGTGACGATTGCTTCGCCCTCGTGGTGGATCCCTTTAACGACAACAGGAGCGGATATGGATTCTGGACCAACCCGCTGGGCACCCAGACCGATTTCAGGATCAATGATGATGGCCAGAATATTGATGTGAACTGGGATGCAGAATGGAAGGCCGCTGCAACGGTCCATGAAAGGGGGTGGACCCTTGAAATGGCCATACCCTTCAGAAGCCTTCACTTTAAACCTGGTGTTGAAACCTGGGGGGTGAATTTTGGGAGGGTGCTCAGGACCAAATTTGAATCTGTATACTGGTCAGGAACCATGACCGACGATTTCAGGATCTCCCAGGCTGGTAAACTGACCGGGATCATTCCCCCCACATCCCGTGGCAAGCTGACCCTCTTCCCGTATGCCTCACTGAGTTATGAAAACAACCAATTCACCGGAGTCGAACAAAAGGTAAGGCCCGATGCCGGGGCAGATGTGAAGTGGCAGATATCGCCCAACCTCACCGCCGACGGGACCATCAATCCTGATTTTGCCACCGTGGAGGCAGACCAGGAACAGATTAATCTTACCAGGTATGAACTTAACTACCCCGAGAAACGATTGTTCTTCCAGGAGGGGAACGAAATGTATTCAACCCGGATCAGGACATTTTATTCCAGGCGCATCCAGGATATCCTGTACGGGGTAAAATTGAATGGTAAAGCCGGGAAATACAATTTCAATGGGCTGAATGTCAGGACACTTCAATCTACAGGGGATTCTGAGCCACCCGCCTTCTTTTCCACGGCCCGGGTAAAAAGGGATTTCCTTGGATCGTCTTCCGTGGGCCTGACCGCAGTGGACCGGAGAAATGATTCCAGCTTTGTCACATCCTTCAGTGGGGATTATACACTCAACCTTGGTGAAACCTGGAAACTTACGGGCCAGTTGGTAGCCAGCCTGCCTGGAGACCTGCTCACTCACAGTGCCTGGTTCCTGAGGTTCGCAAAGGAGACGAACTTTTACCACTTGCATGTGAGATATACCCAGCTGGGGGAAAATTTCCAGGAGAATGTGAACCAGACCGGGTATGTGGTGGACGACGACCGCAGGGAGGTTGACAGTGACCTAAGTTATCGGTGGTGGCTAAGAAACAGCCTGTTCCAGTTTATAGAAGTGGAGACAAGGAACAATGTATTCTGGGCGCGCTCCACCGGAGTGTTAAGGAGCTGGTTTATCACCGAGGCTGTGCAGTTTTATCTCCAGAACCGCTTTTCATTGGGTTACAGTTACAGCAACGAGTATAAATTGTTTGATAAGCAATATTATAATTACAGACATAATTTCGAACTGGGATACAATACGGCCGAATGGAGCCACGCTTTGGTACAATATTCATTCGGCCATAATTTTGACCGTAATTTTCAACGATTCACCCTGGGTGGACGGATAAAGATCACAGAGAAAATGGCAGTTGAGTACAGCGGTGATCTCATAAGTTTCACGCCTGATGAGGAAGATCTTTCCACTTTTATTAATGTGCTTACCCTGAACTATAACTTCACCAGGGATCTCTGGATCAAGGTTTTTGCCCAGAATAGTACCGGAAGCAACAAGGTTTACATTTATGGAATGACGGGCTGGAGGTTCAATCCGCCCTTCGGAGCAATCTACCTTATTTATTCACACGACCAGGAAGCTGAATTGGCCGGTGATCTTGCCCGGGCTGATGCACTTTTCCTCAAAATTACTTTGCCCATTTCCCTGATCAGGTGATCGTTTTTTTTCTTAAATTGGTATACACCATTATTTATAAATCATGGAACGCGCACAACAAGCCAGGGAACTGTTCCTTTCCGGGTATAATTGCGCCCAATCGGTGCTTTTATCATATGCGGAGGATACAAGGTTCAGCAAAGAACTGGCACAGAAAGTGGCCGCCGGTTTCGGGGGCGGAATGGGCAAACAGCAGGAAACCTGCGGGGCCGTTACGGGAGCAGTCATGGTCCTGGGCCTGCTGAGAGGGGAGAAGGTCAACAACAATGAGGAGCTGAAAACGGAGTCCTATGCATCGGTGAAGGAACTATACCGGAAGTTTACCGAGGAATTCAAGACCACACGGTGCCGGGATCTGATCGGATGCGATCTGAATACGCCAGAAGGTGCCGCAAAGTTCAAAGACGAAAAGATTATGGAAACGGTTTGTGCCGGTTGCGTGGAGAAGGCGGTTCAGATCGTGGACAATATTACCCACTGACCCGGATGGATTGGAACGGATTTGAGAAGCTGAAAGCGTATGTGGGGGAACGAATCCTGGAATTTTCAACCATTCACCCGGAACGGGCAGCAAGATTAGTCCTGCTTGCCGGGGATATTCGGGACCGGTTAATCAGTAAAGGCTGTGCCAGGCTTATTTTTATCTGTACCCACAACTCCAGGAGGAGCCACCTGGGGCATCTCTGGGGGCAGCTTTCTGCCAGTTTTTACCAGGTGGATGGAATTGATTGTTATTCGGGGGGTACCGAAGCCACAGCTTTTAATCACAGGGCAGTGAAGGCAATGGCAGATGCAGGAATGCAACTTTCAAAACTTGATGATAGTTCCAATCCACTCTACCAGGTCTCCTTTTCGAGCCAGATGAAACCCATTGGGGCATTCTCAAAAAAAATTACTGATCCGCCCAATCCGCGTGAAGGATTCATTGCAGTCATGACCTGTTCCGATGCAGATGAAGCATGCCCGGTGGTCCATGGGGCGGTTTCACGGTTTGCCATTCCCTATGTCGATCCAAAGGCGTCAGATGGAACTTCCGAAGAACCATTTATCTATGCTGAACGCTGCCGGCAGGTCTCACGGGAGATGCTCTACCTGTTTTCAAGGGTATAGTCAATGCACCTACTGTTCCGTATCCAAAGGATGCTCCGAAGAATCGTAGAACCGGTTCTGGAGGGTGGAAATGGTGTGATCCTCTTTTAGGTACCTGATCAATTCTGCCAGTTGTTTGGACTCGTTATCCAGGATCAACTCGCCGAGGGCTTTTTGGGGTGACGATCCGTCGCCGGCATAATGATTGGGATAGTCCGCATACCACCAGATCCCCGTATAGCCATTAGGCAGGTTGTCAAGCCTTTCCTGGGGCTTACCCGATTGCGTGGAGGCCTCACCGGCATGGACCAGGTCCGGCCGCAGGGCATAGATAGCAGAGGTCTCCTCCTCATCGGCATGCCCCCCGTAGTTAGTGACCCTTAACTCTTTGACCTGTGCATCGATCTCTCGGGAATCTGGTGAAAAGAGCACCACCACGTAATCTTTTCTTGCCGCAAGCTGGGACTGGCAGAAGTAGGAGAAGAAATTTGTATTGCCGCCGTGGCCGTTCACAATGATTATCTTTTTTATCCCGTTGCGGGAAAGCTCTTCGCAGGTCTCCTCCAGGATTTTCCAGATCAGTTCCGGACTGTAGGCTATGGTTCCCGGCTGGTGCCTGGCTTCGAAGATCTGTCCGAAATAGTATTGGGGGAAGACAAGGACATATTCCAGTTGAGCAGCCCTTGAAGCCGTTTCCCTGGCCAGGAATAGGTCGGTGGCCAGCGGAAGGTGGGGACCATGTTTTTCCAGGATCCCGGCAGGTATGATGCAGGTGCCCCTTGATAACTCCACAGCCTTAATAAATTCAGGGGCTGTCAACTCACCGTAATGATAGGAAAGGCCTTCCCGGGGTGATTCCTGTGCATGGAGAGAAAGTAAAGCAGCAGACAACAGGGCTGCAGTGAAAAGAATTCGAATTGATTTCATGTGTTTGGGTTTTAAGGGTTCTATGCTATTGTTTGCGATCATTCTGAAGTCACACCGGTTTCCCAGCCAAAGTCCACATATTCCCAGGAAAACTCCCCCCCCGAAACATCGACCTTTATAAAGCCTTCCTGAAATTCGCTGTCATCGGGGGTGCGCCACCACCTCCCGCTGACGGCACCTCCCGTGATGAATTTCACCTTTTCCATCAAAGTGATCTCCTCGATGGCATGGAGGTGGCCCTGAAGTACAAGCTTCAGATTCGTTTCCCGGAAGCACGCAAGTACATCCCTCTGGTTGGTCACAATTTCACTCTGGGTTGCGGCGGTAAGCGGACCATGGTTGAGTTGTGGATAGACACTCACCAGCGGAATGTGTGCAACCAACACAATTGGGGTCAGCGTATCCAGTTCCCTGACATCTTCCCGGATCCAGTCCAGCTGGCTTTCGCTGACCTTCCCGATGTAGGATCCCCAGCTTCCTTCGCCCTTTTCTATTACATCCAGGACCATGAAGTGCCATCCCTTGTGGTCAAAGGAATAGTATGGTTTGCCTATCCTTTTTTCAAACATCCTTTCCCCGTAATCTGAATGCCCTGGATCCACTTCCGGAAGTGCACTGAACGCGTAATGGTCATGATTCCCCATGGAATTGTAGAGTGGCATCCGGAACTCTTTGGTTAGTTCTGTATAGAGTTTAAACAGGGTGTCGGCACGTCCCCAGGAACTGCTCAGCACATCATCCACCAGGTCACCGCCTGTAATGACAAAATCTGGATTCAGATCGTTTACACGTTCGATGGCCATCCTGAACCCATCCGGAGCGCGCATTTCCGGTTTCAGGTGAATATCTGTCATGAAAACGAATGTAAATGAATCGTCCTCTTTCTCCTCTCTGCCCCCCGTTGAAGGGGCACATGACCCAAACAGGATCATCAGGCAAATCAGGGTTGCAAATTGCTTCATTATGCAGGCATTTGAGTTCAAATAAATGTACATAAATTTTAATACTTCAAGGCCCCTATGGGGATATCATGTCCCTCTGTCACTCCGTTCATTGCGTTGATCAGCCTGGCCTGTTTGAACTTTCCGAGGTCATCCGGAGTGATCCGGCACGAGGTCAGCGTCCCGTCAGCCAGGAGGAAGGCCCGCATGGTACCTTGGAGCAAAGGCGTATCGGGGGTGAACCACCTTGATCCGTCCCAGAAGATTACATTGGCATAATAGCTGTCACTGATCGATCCTTGCTTCACGATCAGGATGTCATCACAGCTGCCCCTTTGCAGATACAAAGCATCCAGTGCGGTCCGGTCCAGGTATTTATAGCCGTACTCTACAATATTGGATTCTATTAGTTTAAGGGATTTCACCACCCTCCTTGCATAGGGTTCGAATTCGATAAGGTCAATGCTGTTCCCATAGGTGACCCGGCATTTGAATAATCCCTGCTCCAGGCCGCCGGGAATCCGGATCACCTCCTCAAGGTGAGGGTGCTTCTTCAATCCAAGCACCTGCAACCGTGTCTTTTCCAGCCTCATCTGGTGGTATGGAAGGTTTTGCAGTTTTCCATCCAGGAGTTTTATGGTCTCAATAAATTGGGACATATACTTTCTTTATCATCTCATCATACTCCTTTTTCCAGTCGCTTTGAGAAGTGATGCCGCCACCGCTCTTAAAAACCAGGTGACCCTTGTGCAACTCAATATACCTGATGGCCACTGCAGAATCCAGGTTGCTGCCGTCAAAATAACCAAAAACACCGGTATAGTATCCCCGTTTATAATTCTCCACCCGGGAAATGATCTCCAGCGTCTTGCGCTTGGGTGCCCCGCAGATGGACCCGGCAGGGAGAAGTTGAAAAAGCAGGTCACCCAGTGATTCCCTGAAATTTTTTGCAAGCCTGCCGGTGATCTCCGAACTCATTTGCAGCAGCTCGCCCTGGTGGGTCCTCAGTTTTTCAATGTATTTGAACCGTTTGACCCTGACCTCCGTGGCGACGGTACTCAGATCGTTCCGGATGAGATCCACAATGGTATTGTGTTCCGCATCCTCCTTTTGGTCAGAAACCAGTGTCCCGTAAGCCCCGGGAAGGCTTGAGTCGATGGTTCCTTTCATGGGGTTGGAGGTGATGGAATTGCCCTGGATGCAAACAAACCTTTCAGGGCTGAATACCACCAGGTCGTCTTTCAGAATGAGCTTAAAGGGGGCCATGCTTTTGAGGAAGATCTCCATCATGGAATAATTGGTCTCCACAGGAGTGGGAAAGGTGAGGTTAAGCAGAAAAGTGTTTCCATACCGGATCTCTTCCATCACCTGCAGGAAGGCCCTATGGTAGATCTCCGGGTCGGTGGGTCGTGATAGGAATTGCAGGGGATCTCCGGGAACGTCTTCAAAAGCATGGTTCCTGAACCCGGGCATCCGGATGAGGAAGCCTGACCTGGACGCCTCCGAAGGAGTTTCCACCCGGTTGTTTTCCCCGTTAAAACTGATCAGGAATACAAATGGAATTCCATCAGCAGCGAAAGCATTGATCCTCTCAATGGTATCCCTTCGTGATAAGCCAGCTGCTTCCATGCCCATCTGCTATGTGGCCTTCTGGTTCCAATCCAGGGTGATCCGCGCAATGTTGGTGGTGTGGCTGTCGATGGTGCTTAGCAGCGCCAGCAGCTCCAGGTGTGTTTCGCTGCTTTCGACGGATTCCTTCATTCCCTCGAGGATCCTGGCGTAATGTTGCTTCTCAAGTTCTTTGGAGAGGTTCCTGTATTCCTTGTGTTTTGATTTCATTTGCGCGGCTTTCTGAAGGTTCATTTCGTCGAAGACCACAAGGACCCGCTTCAATTGTTTGTCAATTTTCTCGTGGAATTCGGCCAGCTCTCTCTTTCCTGCCTCCGAAAACTCGTAGGATTTCACCACCCATTTTTCCGCCCTGTTGGCCAGCCCTCCTGAAATGATATCTGCAATTTTCTCAAATTCATTCATGGAATAGAGCATCTGGAAGGATTCATTCACCCGTTCACTGGTCACCGACTCCCTGTTGATGGCCAGGAGGTATTCCTTGATGGCGTCGCGGAGGTAATTCACCTCCTGCTCATGGGTATAGATGGAATTCAGGGACGAGGGATTCTTTTCCAGGAAGGGGCGAAGGATGAGGGAGTGCATGGTCCTGACGATTGTACCCATCCGGATGATCTCCTGCTTGGCCAGGTTCAGCGCAAGGGAAGGTGTGGGGATCACCCCGTTGTCAAGGTAAAGCGTGTTGAATGCCACTTTTTCAGGTTCCTTGCGTTTTCCCACCAGCCAATCCACCAACCTTGCCACCTGGGGTGTGATGGGCAGTACCACAATCATCAGGACCAGGTTTATGAAAGTATGTGCATTGGCAATGAGCCTTGGAAGAGAAGCATCCGGAGTGAACTGTACCAGGATCTTGCCCAGCTTAACGGTCCAGCCGGCGAAGATCAATACACTGATGAGTTTTATCACCAGGAATGCTACGGCCACCTTCCTGGCTTCCCTGTTGGTTTTCAGACTGGAAAGAAGGGCTGTGGCCGTGGTCCCGATGTTCGATCCCAGCAGCAGAGGGATGGATGCATCAAGGGAAAGCAATCCCTGGGATGCCAGTACGATCATGATCCCGACGAACGCACTGCTGGACTGGATCACAGCAGTAAAGGCTGCTCCCACCAGGATGCCCAGGAGCGGATTTTCCAGCTTCAGCAGCAGGTCTATGAACGGGCTCCACTCCCTCAGGGGTGCCATGGCATCGGACATGATATGCATTCCAAAAAACAGGACCCCAAAACCGAAAATCGAAGATCCTGCCGACTTCACCTGCTCCTTTTTTGAAAAAGCCTGCATGAAAAATCCCGCTGCCACCAGGAGCAGGCTGTATTCGGTGATCTTAAAAGCGATCATCTGGGCAGTGATGGTCGTGCCGATGGCAGCGCCCAGCAACACGGGAAGGGTTTGCCTGAATTGAAGCAGATTGGCATTTACAAAACTGACCAGCATGACTGAAGTGGCGCTGCTGCTCTGGATGATTGTCGTAACAAGCGTTCCTATCCCTGCTCCCACAATCCGGTTCCGGGTCACATTTTGAAGGATGGAGCGCATGCGCTCCCCTGCGGACTGCTGCATTCCCTCGCTCATGGTATGCATCCCGAAGAGGAACAGTCCAAGGCCCCCAAAGAGGCCGATGAGAAGCATGTAAATCCAGTTCTTCCGGCTTGCCCGTGCGGGATAGATCACCTCGTTATCGGGGAATCCCTCCCTGATCCTGCAGGAGACCCTGTACTCACCCGGTTTTGATCCAAGTTGAAGTGCGGTTTGGGCCAGGCCTGAAGAGTCGGTAAGAACCAGCATGTCACTGAGCCTGGCACCTTCTGCCTGATCGGGCGCTCCCACGATGCTGAACGCAACCTGTATCCCGGGTACGGGTGACCCGGTTTGGCCGGTCACCCTCACCTCGATGGATGATTTTAATTGCTGGTTACAGATCCCTGTGCCCTTTACGGGAGTATCGCCGGCCAGGGATATTGTCAGGTTCCCGGATTGGGAGTCATCTCCTGCTGTGGCAGAATCCTGGGCACTGACCAAGGGCAAAAAAACGGAGAGAAGTAGGATATATGCAAGCAGTCTGCCCATGTTCCGGAATCTGAGGTTACCAGGTTGATCCCATAAATATACAAATCAATTGCATTCGATTACGCGGGTGCGTCATCAATCAGCACTCCGGGCATTTGAGAGGCAACCGGCTGCCCTCCTGTCACCTATCCCAACCTGGCCCCATTCTCAACAGGAAGGTCAGGCACCGCCAGGACCACCGCGCCGTCCTCCCTGTATAATCCGGTGACCAGGCATTCGGAGAAAAAGGGCCCGATTTGTTTGGGAGGGAAATTTACCACGCAGATGACCTGTTTCCCTTCAAGTTCACCTGCCTGGTATAACTCCGTGATCTGCACACTTGCCTGTTTGACACCCAGTCCTGCACCAAAGTCAATCTTTAGCTTGAAGGCGGGCTTCCTGGCCTCAGGAAATTCTTTTACCTCCAGGACCGTACCCACCCTTAATTCTATTTTCTCAAAATCTGACCAGCTTATTTGATCCATAATTTTCGTGGCTAATTACTTTGAAATTGAATCACTTCAGGGATTTGCATATCCGCCGCTCAATAAATTGCACACAGCGGCAAGATAACTGTCCCTTCCCTGGATGACGTCATCCACCGTGGTTTCCACCCTTAAATCCACGGGGAAGGGCGCCCCGGGTGTGAAACCGGATACGGCGGTCTCAAAGGTGGTCCTGGGAATGTTCACCTGGATCCCCGTGTTTGGCAGGGTGATCCTGAGGCTGAAATCATTGCAGCTGAACGAACTCCCGGGTTCCTCGCCGATAAAAATTGCACCGGTATGGTACTTCAGAAGTGAGATCAGGTGGCCGGTGGTTGAAAGGCAGCCTCCGTTTACCAGTGCATAGAGGTTCCCGTGATAATGAAACGGGCTGGGTTGCATCAATCCGTAAAGCGGTTCAAATGCTTCCACCTCCGGATTGCGGTTGAAGTAGGTAAATTCATGGTCAGTCAAATAGGAAAACAACTGGGCGGCAAAGATGGGATGACCTCCGGGATTGCCCCTCAGGTCCAGGATCAGGTTGGGAATGCGCTCCTGCTCCAGTCGCCTGAAAACGCGATCCATGTCCATGATAAAACCATTGATATCACCGATCTCAAAGGATGATACCCTGAGGGTCGCCATTGCCGTGGTTTCATCAGTATAAAACCCCCACGGTTCCCCGGGCGCAGGAATTCCAGGCACAGGCGCCAGTTCATTGAAACGGCGGGCCTGTAAAACTGCGGTACCCCCGGAAGAGGGTGTGAGAAATTCCACTTCGAAAGATCCAGAGCCATCCACCAGGTTGAAATAGGTATGGAAGTTCCGGTTCAATTCATGGAATTTTGCGGTCATGCAGTCACCTTCCGAAGGGATGAAAGCGAGCATTTCAACCACGATCTGGTGGATCGGTACCCCATTAATTCGCATCACTTCACTGCCTGCGGGTACGCCTGTCCCTGGTGAAGCGCACCACGCTGAATATCCATCCGGGCCATTTAAGAACAGCAGGTTCAGTGGCATGAAATTGCCATGTGCCTGCAACAGCTGCATATAATGCTCCGGAAGCCGTATTCCTGTATGGCTGCACCTGATCATTTCAGTCAGAGGTGCAAGAAGTCTATAGTAATCTTCCAGGGTCAACCCTGAATTCAGGCTTTTCAACACGTGATCCTGCCCATCGATCATCATTTGCTCAGTGCAGTAGCGGTGTAGCCGGGGATGATAGGCCTGGAGGTTTTCCATAAGGAACATCAGGTCAGCGGTTAATCCTTCTACCGGGTAAAGATTCTGTTTCAATTCCAGGTAGGATTCCGGAGAATCAGGTGCTGCTCCTTCGGAATTGCCGGCTTTTCGGACCAGCAGGGGATGTCGGGATCCGTCAGGAAAGATGAAGTGGCCCGATAATTCAGAATAATCCTTGTTAAAAGAACCTTCGAATCCGGTCTCTTTGGCTTCAATCCGGAAGGTGAGGTTGCCATTGTCAATGCGAACCGAGGAGATTGGATCATCCTGGATGATGTTTTCTCCGCTAAACATAAGGATCTTCCCTTCTAATCTATTTTCCTGGGGGGAGCGCAGTTCGATCACTGTCCTGAAGTCCCCCATAAATTTACCTTCCCAGCTGCCGGCAGCCTGATCCTGGGAATTTGCTTCAGGAGTCCCCAGGCAAAGGATCAGGAGAGCCAACACCAGGTGGTGAATAACTGGTGTTCTCGTTTTCATGACTCTGTTTTTTTGTGATACCAGAGGTCAAGCAGGAACCATATGACTATGGAAATAAGATAAATCAATATCCCGTAGAGGGTGGTGATCATGGAAACTTTCAACCCGCCAGCGAGCATGGCCGGTGAGATGTCACCCACCCGTTCAATGGCTTTGAAAGCATCCATCAATCCGATCAACTGTCCAAGGATTCCGGTAATCATTGTAAAGAGCCCTACAGATTTCAGGTAGGTAAGCTGGTGTCCGAAGTTCTTCTTTCCGGCGGCTTTCCCGGAGGAGATTGCAATGGTGAAATAGACAGAGATTATAACCAGGATTAGTAATAAGCAGGTCAGTATACCCATGAACAGGGGACCCCCCATGTAAAACAATTGTGCCATCATATAAAGTATTAAGTGAAACATAAATTTGTATCAAAGTTAGGCTGACAGCGGGTTTGAGGCAAGGTCGAATCCGTTCCGAAACCTGCTTTCTGTCGACGATCCATCCCGGGGAAAACATTTTTTACGATATTTAATGATCCAATTGAAATGAAAACCTACCAGCACATTCTTTTCTGGATTATTGTCTACGGTTCCCTGACGCTGATCTTTGCCAACTGGTTTGGTGGGCACGTGGAGGCCTTCTATTTTGTATCCCTGCTCCTGCCGGTGGTCATCGGGACCTCTTACTTCTTCAATTATTATCTGGTTCCCCGCTTCCTCTTCACCAGGAAATTCAGGAAGTTCGTCATCTACTCACTTTACATGCTGGTGGTATCACTCTGTCTTGAGTTGCTGGCCAGTGTGTGCGCCATGCTGTTGATCGTCTATTTCGGGATCAACCGTGCAGGTCCGCTGGTCACTGACGTCTTCACCCTGGCTGTGATCCTCTACTTCATTGTGTTGTTCAAATCCTTTATCCTGCTGATCAAGCACTATTTTGTGGACCAGCGGGCCATACAGCTGCTGGAGGAAGAGCAAATGAAAATGGAAGCCGGATATTTTACAGTGCGCTCAAACAGGAAGAACTCAAAAATTACCTATGATGAGGTGATCTATATTGAGAGCCTGGCCGATTATATCAGGATTCATATGGCCGATGGCTCTTCCATCACTTCCAAGGAGAAGATCAGCCGTATGGACAATATGCTGCCGGAATCCTTCCTGAGAATTCACAGGTCCTTCATTGTGAACCTGGCGAAGGTCTCGGGTTTTTCAAGAGAATTTATAGAAATGGGCGGCAAGGAGCTTCCCGTCAGCCGCACCTACAGAAAAACTGTGATAGAAAAGTTACACAAGGATTAGTCAGGACTCTTTTTCACTCCTCCAGGACCTTGGCCTCTTCCCGGTTCAGTTTCGCCAGTCTGATCACCTTCTCCCTGGTTACTGTATTCATTGAAAGCACCAGGATACAGAGAAGGAAGATGACCAATTGCTTTGCATCCTGTAACAGGATCATTCCAACGATGGCGAAGATCGCTGTTCCTTCGATCATGGCCCACCGGATGATCATGGCGGTCTGGAACTGCTCGAATTTTTTTGAAAAAGGGTCGGCAGGATCAATGGCTTCCATCTTTCTGCTGGAAATCGAGTATCCTGCCGGGATGGCACCAAGCAAGAGGAGATTGACAATGGTCAGCACATCCAGTTCATCATGGAAGCTCGGGATCTTCATTCCATTAAGGTATACCCCCACCATCAAAAAGAACAGCAGCCCGGTGTTGAGGGAGTAAAATATGATCCGCAGGACCCTGTATGCCATTCGTGGATTAAATTGCGGTGTGATCATCTTTCTGAGATTGACGTATAAAAATACTGAAATGTCACCAAATAGGAGATGATCCATGAAGAAAAGATTTTTACGGAAAATGTATTTTGCAATTGAATCTTTCTAACTTAGATTAATCATCATTTAATCATATAAGCGCTTTGGCTCCCATTTCTTCACATCAGGCAGGCATCTCACACCAGGAACTTAAGGAAGCCATTCCGGAAAGCCTCCTGAAGAAAAATGTACATCTGCACTGGATTGATAAATCTGTGGCTGGAGACGGGATTTATACCCTTCTCGCGAAAATTGAGATAGACGGACAAATGCTGCTGCTCAGGAGCAAGACCAGCGACAAATTGCTTATAAATGACTGGAACGTGGATAATCCCACCTATCATACAAATGCCCGCCTGGTGGCCCTGGAAAGGATCCTGACTGATCCGGCCAATGAAGACATGTTGCTCTCTCTCTGACATGTCCCTCCTAAATGATTATTCTGCAGGGGGAGGTGGCAATGTTAAAATTATTAAATCCCACTGGATCCCGCCACAAATCACTCCCTGATTTGTTATGTGAATAGCCTTTCACATAAAGCGACATCATCCCATGAAAATTGCATTGTTCAGTTCAATGTCCTATGATTCAGAATATTTTTCAAGCGCCAACCAGGAATTTGGCCACGAAATAACCCATTTCGAAGCCCGGCTAAGGGAAAGGACCGCCCATCTTGCGGATGGTTTTGATGCGGTTTGCGTTTTTGTGAACGATGTGGTAGATAGGGAAACCATCCGGATTCTGAAGGATTTGGAGGTGAAGGGAGTGGCACTGCGTTGCGCGGGTTTCAACAATGTGGACCTGGAAGCGGCGGAGTCCGCCGGACTCAGGGTGGTCAGGGTCCCGGCCTATTCCCCCCGCTCTGTGTCGGAACACGCCCTCGCTCTGATCCTGACCCTGGGCCGTAAAACCCATAAAGCTTATAACCGGGTACGGGAGGGGAACTTTTCCCTGGAACGGCTTACCGGGTTTGAAGTGGGTGGAAAAACCGTGGGGGTCATAGGAACCGGGAAGATCGGCGGATCGTTTGCCCGGATCATGTCTGGGATGGGGTGCAATGTACTTGCATACGATAAGCTGCCGGATGAATCACTTGCAAATGCGGGGATTGCATATGTGGGCCTTGAGGGACTGCTGTCGGAGTCGGATATCGTATCGCTCCATTGTCCGCTTAACGCCGAAACTACCTATATGATCAACCGGGAGACCCTTGCCCTGATGAAGCCCGGGGCAATGTTGATCAATACGGGCAGGGGGGCCCTGATCAATACCAACGACGTGATCCTCTCCCTGAAGGAGAAGCACCTGGGTTACCTGGGCATCGATGTATATGAACAGGAGGAAAAGCTATTCTTCAGGGATCGCTCGGAGGAGATCCTGCAGGATGACCAGATTGCCAGGCTGATGACCTTTCCTAATGTGCTGATCACCGCGCACCAGGCCTTTTTTACCCACGAAGCCCTTGAAGAGATCGCCGAAACAACGCTCCGCAATCTTAAAGAGATGGAAGAGGGCAGGACACTTGTGAATGAAGTAAGGGTGTAAGGATGTCGCCTGGCCTGGCCATATACCAAAGTGCCTCCCCGCATGAGAGTTTACGGTAATGGGTTAATCCGACAGCCATTTGGAAATATATGGGATGTCTTATCCTTTGCATAAAAATCATTCTTCCTGGCAATCACGTCACGTGGGGATCAAGGATCAATAGATAATCAACAAAAGGCTTGACTTTCTGTAAGATAAGGGGGTAACTTATTGTTGAATAACCCTCAAAATCATTTATCATGAGAAAATTATTTATTTTTTTTGCCCTCCTCCTGTTCGCAGGAACTGCGTTTGGACAAACCCTTCATAAGGGCGGAATGATTGCTGTACATGAAACCACTTTGACCCTTCAGCCCGATGTAACCATGGATCAATATTTGGATTTTTTAACGAACAAATGGTATCCTGAAATAAACAAACTTTTAAAAGGGGCCACTATATTTGGATTGGCAGGCGACTGTGGAGAAAATGAAAGGAGGCATTGCTACCCTGGTTTATTGTGAATCCAAGGCAGCCAGGGACAAATACTGGCCAGGAGACGGAAGCGGGAGTGAAGAATGGTCCGGGATTCTGCAAAAAATGCAACCGCTGTTGGAAGAGATGGGAAAATTGGGAACATACACCACCGTTTTCACTGAATGGCTGATATTATAGGCAATCCAATTTTATTTGACCTTCCCCGGTTCAGGCCGTTTTTTTTATAAACCGACCCTGTGCTGAAGAACATAAGCCCTCACCCACCCAGAAGCTACCATAAATAAGACCACGGAAATAAAAAAACCGCTGTAAAATATTAATTTACAGCGGTTTATATAATCACCGAGTGAACTAGGCAGGAGTCGAACCCGCAACCTCCTGATCCGTAGTCAGGTGCTCTATCCAGTTGAGCTACTAGTCCGGTAAAGCGAATGCAAATTTAATCAATTAGGCATAAATCCAAAACACTTTGCCCCTTATTCCTGTTCTCTATATATTTGACAAAAGCCAAGGCCATGAAAAAGATCCTCAGGATCATTCTGATCACCGTCAGTGTAATTTTGATTTTAATGATCGCCGTACCCCTCCTGTTCAGGTCCAAAATTGAGTCCATGGTGAAGGAGCAGGTCAATCAAAACATCCATGCAACCGTGGATTGGTCCGGAATCACACTCTCCTTTTTTAGAGGGTTCCCCGATCTGAGCATCAATTTGCGCGGGTTGTCCGTGGTGGGCCTGGAGCCCTTCGGGGGAGATACACTCATGGGGCTGGACCGTTTCGAATTGAGGGTAAATCCGTTTGGTGCCTTTCGAGATCATATGGAGGTGAAGTCTGTTTTGCTGGATCGACCCAAGATCCATGGAATTGTCCTTGAAAATGGGACTGCGAACTGGGATATTGTACCTGTCGATTCGGTGAGCGCCCAGGAAACGGGTAGTGAGGATGCAGATGAGTCGGGGACCATGACACTTTCTCTTGAGCGCTTTGTGGTCAGGGATGGGAGAATCTTTTACAGGGATGCAACCATGGAACTGGAATCAGACCTTGGCCTCGTGAATGCAGAAATGACCGGGGATTTTGCAGCCGACCTGAGCGATTTTGAACTGCACATGGCTGTGCAGGAATTCGATTTGAAACAGGGCGGAATCCGTTACCTGAGGCACGGCATCCTCGACCTTGACCTGGTTGTTTCGGCGGACCTTGTTCAACACATTTACACCCTGAGGAAGAACGAGATCAAATTGAACGGACTGGTGCTGGGTGCAGAGGGAACAGTGGGTGAACTTGAAGACGGGGCCCTGGAGATGAACCTCAGGGTGTTTTCCAAAGAGACCTCTTTCAAGACCCTGCTTTCCATGGTGCCCGCCATTTACCTGCAGGACTACCCTTCCATTGAAGCCAGCGGCAACCTGGTTCTGCAGGGTGAGGTGACAGGGTTGATGAAGGACACCATTTACCCGGATGCCAGGCTGACACTGGAGGTGTCCGACGGATCTTTCTCTTACCCGGAACTTCCTGAAGAGGTATCGGATATCCAGATCCGGCTCAATGTGGATTACAGGGGGGCGGATATGGATGCTACCAGGTTGGAACTGGAAAAGTTCCACATGCTTCTTGCAGGAAATCCCATTGATGTGCAGATGCTGGTGGAAAATCCTTTCAGTGATATGCACGTGGCGGGCCACGCCCGGGGAAGGATCGACCTGACCTCCCTCCATAAGGTGATGCCCCTTGAAGATATCCGGATCGGGGGGCTCCTGGAGAGTGATCTTCGATGGGATACCAGATTGTCTTCCATTGAGCAGGAACGATATGAGGAGGTTGACCTGGAAGGTCGTTTTCAGATGGAAAATGTATCGCTGGAAACACCCGAACTGGCTGTTCCGGTGGATGTGAAGAAGATGGAACTTGACTTCACTCCAAGGATGGTGGAACTTAAGACGCTGGATCTGGTCATGGGGAGCAGTGATCTGCAAATGGATGGCAGGCTTACCAATTTAATCCCTTACGTATTCAGCGGCCAGGTCCTCTCAGGATCACTGAACGTAAGTTCACAGATTTTGGATGCCAATGAGTTAATGCCTGCGGAGACCGGAGTAGGGGAGGAGGAAACTCCCCAGGGTGAAACTGCGGGTGAACTTGAAGCACCGCCACCGGACTCACTGGCTGATCCGCTTCCTTTAAAGATCCCCGAAGATATTGATTTCCGTATGATCCTGGATTTGAAAAAGCTCTTATACGGCAGTGTGGAACTTGACAATGTGGTGGGTAAATTAAGTGTCAGTGGCGGAGTGGCACACATAGAGCAACTGAATATGGAGGTGATACAGGGGAAAGCCTCGGCCACGGGAATTGTGGATACAAGAGGGGATTACCCTGCTGTGGACCTGGTCATGGAAATGACCGGAGTGGACATTCCATCTTCCTATGAGTCCTTTGTATCCATGGAGAGGCTGGCCCCAATGGCCAAATATTGCAAAGGAAGCGCCAATGTGAAGATGAAATACCAGTCAAAGCTGGATGCCTCCTTCAACCCGGTCTATGGATCCATCAACGCAAAAGGGAACCTTTATACCAGAGGGTTGCAGGTCTATAACCTCAACTCCTTCGTCAAACTGAGCGAACTGCTGAAAAATGAAAAGTTCAGGGATATGGCCCCCGATGAAGTGAACGTGCAGTTCACCGTGCTGGACGGCAGGGTGGTCGTCGCTCCCTTTAAAATGAATTTCGATGCTTCCCGGATCACCGTATCCGGATCCCACGGCATTGACCTGACCATGGATTACCTGATGGATATGCAAATTGCAAAAAGTGACCTGGGTTCGGGAGCACGTGAATTGATGGCAGGGATCTCTCTGCTGGCTTCAGGCGCAGGCTTCCAGGTACCTCAATCGGATTTTGTGAATGTAAAGGCAAGGATCACCGGTACATTTGGTAATCCCAAAATAACCACAGATCTGAGCGGCAACCTCAAATCAACCGGTGAAACTGTAAAAACCATTGTGGAGGAGAAAATTACCCAGGAAGTTGAAAAGGCAGAGGAACGGGTGCGTGAGGAAGCCAGTGTAAAAGCGGAAGAGATCATCAGACAGGCCGAAGAGGAGGCTGAAGCGCTGGTAAAGGAGGCACAGAGAGCAGGGGATAACCTTGTGAAAGAGGCAGAGATCCAGGGAGAGAAACTGATCAAGGAAGCGGGGAGCAATCCCATCAGGCAGGTGGCAGCCAAACGAGCAGCCGGGGAGCTGAACACTCAGGCAAAGAAACAATCTGAGAGCCTGGTCAAAGAAGCCGAATCCAAAGCGTCGGCCATGATCGAACAGGCAAGGGCAGAGGCAGCCAGGTTATAGATCCCGGGTTGAAATTATCGGAAAGAAAAAAGGCCGTCCGATTGGGACAGCCTTCAATTCTTTCAAACCTATACAGCAGATTAAAATCTCTTCTCCCTGATCCGGGCTTTCTTGCCGGTAAGCTCGCGGAAGTAAAAGATCCTTGCCCTTCTTACACGTCCGTATTTATTGATTTCCACCTTGTCAATAAACGGGGAGGAGCTGGGGAAGATCCTCTCAACTCCAATGTTTCCTGACATTTTACGAACGGTAAAAGTTTCTGTGTTTCCTTTTCCACGGCGCTGGATCACAACCCCCCTGAATTGCTGGATGCGCTCTTTGTTCCCTTCACTGATCTTGTAGTGAACGGTAACGGTATCACCGGCACTGAATTTTGGGAGCTCAGCCTGGGGTGCATATTCCTGGTCAACAACCTTCATTAAATCCATGATTCTATTCTTTATATAATGCGACGCCTCGATTTAACAGGTCGCAAAAGTACAAATAATTTTCTATTACTAATAAATTTGACGAGGATTTATTAACAACCACATCTGATTAATGGGATTCTACCTTGGGCGCCTTCAGGTTCTTTCCTGCATCTTTCACGACGATCTCTTTCCATTGCTCCGAGTATCCAGGTTGATCGGGGCTTAGCGGATAGCCATCGGAACTGCGCTGGAACACACCGTTCTCTTCCTTTTTGATGTTCCCGTCAATGTACTTCACGAGTAAGAACTGACCGAGTTTTTTATACCGCTGCACAGTATATTCCCCCATGTTGACAGAATAGTTTGTAACAAACTCCCTGGCCATATCCGGGTTTACTTCATAGAGCGCGGCAGCAGCAGCGTCAATGGTCGGGACCTCGGATGTGAACTTTTCTTCCAGCTCTCCCTGCACTTTCCGCACATCCACCATCATGGCGTTGTACCTCAGGTAGCTGAAATTTGAAACAAAACTGAAGGTCCAGAAAGCTGAGGTTTCCGAATAGGTCAGAAGGTCGCCGTTCCCCACGGCATAAGAAGGGGGAACGCGGGTCATCCCGCTGTACATGGGCACATAGGTGGTGGCTGCCGCATCGTCGATCCCAAACCACAGGATCCCCCCGAGGAAATCAGGTTTTACAGGCCTGCTTTCAGCCACGAATGAAAATCCTGTTTGTTGTGTGGCAGTGGCACGCTCGTTCACATACATCTTCCCGTCCTGTTCCCAGGTGAGGGGCCTCCAGCGGTAAGGAAGCCCAAAGGGACCGGCTCCGGCATCCTTGGTCATGTCCAGTGGGGTCCCTTCCAGGTGGTCCCTCATGAAATTCATCAGGTCCCTGTTGCTCAATTTCCTGTTGGGTTTAATATAGAGTGGCATGCGGTTTTCAAGGTCCTCTCCTTTTACATATTCAAAATACTGTTGCATGCCATCATTGATCTCCTTAAAAAAGGACCATACACGGATGTCGCAGAAGCGTGCTCCTTCAAAAGTGATAGGTGCATAGGTGTCTGAAAAGCTGAACGCTTCATCTGTACCTGAATAATATCCTTTCTCTCTTGCGAACTCGATTACATCGGGTGCATAGATACAATTCTCCGGGTCGTCCAGGGGGAATTGCTGGATCCGTGCCTGGTTCGCATGACCCGAAACATATCCGTCAGGGATCCTGACAGCCACCCAGACGGCCCCTTTGTACTTGTTGTAACTCTTTCCGCCCCTGGTAACCATCTCGGTTCCCTTGCCGATCAGTTCCATGATCCAGACTTCATTGGGATCGGCGATAGAGAAAGATTCGCCGGAGCTGCAGTAACCATGTTCTGCCACCAGGTCGCCCATGATATGGATCGCCTCCCGTGCAGTCCTTGCACGTTGCAGGGTAATATAGATCAGGCTCCCGTAATCGATGGTCCCTGTGCTGTCATAAAGTTCGCTCCTTCCACCATATGTGGTCTCTCCAATGGCCACCTGGTGCTCATTCATGTTGCCCACCACTGAATAGGTATGGGCGAGCTGGGGAATCCGGCCAAGGAACCGGTTTGTATCCCACTCGTAGACATCCATCAGGGTGCCCGGAGGGTAATCGGCAGCGGGCCTGAAGTAAAGCTCGCCATATAACACATGGGCATCCGCAGCATAGGTGATCATAGCGGTCCCGTTTACTGATGCGCCCGGGGTGACCAGGAAATTGGTGCATGCAAGCACCTCTCCACTCAAAACTGACAGTGCCAGGACAAAGGATAGATTTACTCTTCTCATAACTTTCAAACTTTAAGACTTTACAAACATTATAGACTCGGCAAACTTTTTTCGAAACGCAAAGATTTCATTTTTCTCACTAACTGGCAACCTTTGTGATTGAAAAACATGAAATATTTCATGCTTCTTAAAATCCATAAGTGCCAAATTTAAATTATTTTAACACTTGAGGCATTGGGATCCCTCCGATTCTGATTATCTTTGTGGCATAGTATTTGTAGTTCTATTATCAGGAGATAGGTATAAGCTTTAAGCAAAGCGTTCATAGAATAAGATTTCTAGTCATAAGTAGTTTAGTTAGTAGTTTAGTTGGTAGTTTTAGTTAGTGTTGTAGAAAAGGGTCAGTCGCCAGATGGACCCTTTTCTTTTTTTAGAAAACATGCGACAATAGCTCAGCCCGTTCACCATCCGATAACCTGTAATTGATCCCGCCTGCCCGGTTCCTGTTCATCAGTGAGAGGATCTCTTCGCGTTTTGAAGCATCTATGGACGCCTCAGGACAGGTGATGGGACTTCCCAGGGAGGAAAAAAGATTCTCGAATGCTTTAATGGTCTCCTCCACCGACTGAAAGCCAAATAGCTCCTTTCCCAGGTAAGTGATCCGGTCACCGGCCCTTTCCCGCATGGTTTTCATCCATGCAGGATACATAATGGAGAGGGTGGCTCCGTGAGGCGTATCGTAGAGGAACGAGAGCACATGGCCCAGTGCATGGACCCCCCAGTCACCCGACTCGCGGCCGTACAGGGTCACGTTGTTCAGTGCATTGGTGGCTGCCCACATGATCCTTGCCCGCAGCTCATAATTGTCGGGGTCCTTCATCAGGGAGGGTCCGTATTGCATGGCCTCCCTTATGATGGCCACCACGAAACGGTCGGAAAGGGAAGCATCTCCTCCACCGAACCAGGCTTCCAGGCTATGGGCCACCAGATCCACTATACCATATGCGGTGTAATTTAGCGGGACCGAAAGGGTATACTGTGGATCAAGGAATGAATGGACAGGATACATCAGGTCGTTCCTGTAACCAATTTTCTCCATGGTTTCAGGATTCTGAAGGACTGCAACCGCATTCATCTCGGTTCCCGTGGCCGCAAGTGTAAGCACTGCAATAAGAGGCAGTGCCCCGGTGGGTCCATGGATCCCTTTCATCACCTTCCAGGCATCGCATCCGTCGGCGATGCAGATGGCAATGATCTTGGCCGAGTCGATGACGCTTCCACCTCCGACTGCGACCACAAGATCGACCTTCATTTCGCGTCCGAGCCTGGCTGCCCTGTTCACGTCTTCTGTGAGAGGATTTGGTTTGATGCCACTGAATTCGGTGATGTCAATATCATTTTGATTCAGCTGGTCTCTGGTATCCTGCAGACTGCCGTTGCGGAGTACCGATCCTCCACCGTAAACCACCAGTGCCCTGCTTCCAAGCAGTGCGGCCTGGCTGCCGAGTTCACCGACCACTCCGCGGCCGAAATGGAGTTTTGTGGGATTGAATGCAGTAAAATTATTCTTCATATCGATCTTCATTTTTGGTTGTGTAGAGGGTGCCTGCCGAAAGATCCTTTTCGCCGCCCGTGGCACTGGCGAGGCAATTTACCTCACCCCGGATGCGCAGCAGGCCCAGGAATGCAAATACCAGTGCCTCCTTGAACCGGATCAGGAGCAGGTCGGGGATCTCCAATCTGGCCACGGCATGGTATTTTAACCGCTCCAACAGGGATTGGTTCAGTGCGCCCCCGCCGGTAACGAGGATGGAGCTTACCTCAGCGCGGTTGCTCCCCATGCTGATCTGCATGGCAATATGCTCCACGGCGGTGGCCATCAAGTCTTCCACCGGCAGTTTGCTTTGTTCAAGAATGGGATGAAATTGGTCCAGGAACCACTCCCTTCCCAGTGATTTAGGAGGCGCCTTGCGGTAAAACGCCAGGCTGTTCAGAGCCTGCAACAGGGCATGGTCCACCTTTCCGCTCCGGGCGATCATTCCACCGTCATCATACTGGAGCCCTCTCAGTCCGGCAATCCAGTCCAGGGCCATGTTGGCGGGGCAGAGATCAAATGCGATCCGCTTTCCCGAGCCATCATCAAAGGAAATATTTGCGAAACCGCCAAGGTTCAGGCACCCATCATAATCACCGAAAAGCAACCTGTCCCCCACAGGAACAAGGGGTGCACCCTGTCCGCCCTGGGAGACATCCGGTTTCCTGAAATCATTGACCACTGCAATTCCCGTATTCTCTGCCATGATCCCCCCATGACCCGCCTGCACGGTGATCCCCCGTTCAGGTTCATGAAGAATTGTGTGTCCGTGGGAGGAGATCAGATCAGGCCTTAAGCTGTGGGCGGAGTGGAAATCATTTAACAATCCTGCATAATGCAGTCCCAGTTCAATGTCAAGCGATTCAATTTCAGAGGCATTCAAATTGCAGGCTCCTGCCAGTCTCTCCCTGAGATATAAAGGATAGGGAAAGGTTTCTGCAGCAAGGATGTTAAATTTCCATGTTGATCCGTTAAGGAAGAAGTCACAGCAGGCAAGGTCAACCCCATCCATGGAGGATCCCGACATTAAGCCTGTTACCCTGTATTGATCAGGTTTCATTTTTTCCTACCATCTGAAAGAGGAACGAAACAAATTTAAATTTCCCTTCTCGTCGGATACGTACAGTTCCAATTCATGGGTCATCCCGCTCTTAAGACGCATGGCGTCTAAGGTATATGTCAGGAGGTCATTTTTCATGTCATATTCAAACAATACCCAGCTATTGTCAATATAGCCCTCGTACTTTTCGATGCCGGACAGCTCGTCGCGAATGGTGAATTTCAGGGACTTTTTTCCAGTAAGATCCGAATTGGCTGAACCGTTAAGTGGAATGACCTCCGGCGCTATGGTATCCATCCCCACTGCATAGCTGCCAAAATTCCTGAGGTTAGCCACCACGGAACCATCCTTAAATTCACCTCCGGCAGCCTCAACTTCACCCTCATCGTTAATGGTGATCAACAGGAGTTTCTCACGGAGGGGGGGTGCCGGAGGCGGGATCTTGATGGCCATGGTGTAGGGAAGGTGCAACGGAACTTCCGGGGTGGATATATGGTAGAACGGGGTCAGGCTGCCTTTCATCGCCGGGGATGTATCGAAGGAAAAATCCAGGTCCGAATATAAGGCATTGGCCGGGATCTCCACACGTATCCCGTTTTGAGAAAAATTGTTGGGTTCTCCATATTTCATCGTGGTTGTGGCCCTTTCAACGGGAGTGTGCACGGCAGGCGCAATATGCTCTCCTTTGATCCTGACCTTGAGCTCAGACCGGTTGCCTGAAACATCCGTGGCCACCACCAGGATATCATAGTTCCGGTCCTCATCCAGTTCCAGGAAACCATCACCTTCCAGATCCCTGTAAATTCTAAGCCTGTCATTGGGCAACCGATGCAGGCGTTGGGCCCTGGTCCCTGTCCGGATGCTCTCCGCATAATCGATCCGGGCATTTACGTACCGGGTCTCTGAAAAGGAGAACTCATCCATCATGTGGCTGTACATCAGTTTCCCGTCCAGGTACATTTCCAGGGTATAAATGCCACAACGGTTGATGGCACCGTCAAGGAAATCGAATGCCTCCACACTTACTCCCAGGACTCCCGAAGCCTTGATTGACTTGCCATAGGGAATGGTGTAATTTCCCTGATCCCTGACCACGCTGGAGGAGAATTTTTCACCGCTTCCGTTGACCTGGCTGCCCTCTCCAACGGGTTGCAGAAAGATCGAATAAAACCTTGGTGCCATGTGATCGGCAATCTCAAAGTTATATCTCAATACATTGGTGGGGTGCTCATTTGCGGTGTTCCTGACCTCGAAATGCAGGTGCGGGCCGGAGGAACTTCCTGTGTTTCCTGAAAAAGCAATAAGCTCCCCACGCTGCACTTTGAACTGGTTCGGATCGGGATAGAGATCGACCATGTGGCTGCGCCTCCTGTATTGCATCTGAGTCACATATTCTGCCAGGTCGTCCCTGTAACGGTCCAGGTGACCGTACACCGAAGTAAATCCGTTGGGGTGGGTGATGTAGATGGATTTTCCATATCCGTTGGCCTGTACCTTGATCCTGGAAATATAGCCGCTTTCAATGGCAAAAACCTGGTGTCCTGTGCTTCCCTGGGTCTTGATATCAATACCTGAATGAAAGTGGTCAGCACGTGCTTCTCCAAAATTTCCGGAAAGGACCATGGGGATCTTTAGGGGTGGGACAAAGGAATATTCCGCTTGTCCTGACAATTGGATGATCAACAAATGACTGAGAAAAAATAGGAGTTTCCTGCGCATGTATAGATGACTGAATTTGGGAACCTCAAAGCTATGGTTTTAAGTTTTATTTGGAAATAACTGTCATTTATTATTATCAAAATAATTCTATATTTGTAAATATATATCTCTGTTAAATGAGTGTTGAACAAGTTGAAATCCTGGAAGGAATTAAAGATAAGATTCAGTCGGTAAAGGACCGGATGAATCAACAATTGGAAGAAAATAGCCAGTTGAAGCAGAAGAATGAGGATCTTCAACAAGTGGTTCAGCAAAAGCAGTCGTTGATTGATGAATTGGAACAAAAAAACCAGCAGTTATCGCTGGTAAAAAGTATTATGGCAGACAGTGCAGATGCACACGATGCCCGGATTCGAATAAATAGAATTGTGCGGGAGATTGACAAGTGTATTGCTCTTTTAAACAGATAATAGAGGGATGATGGATGAACAGCTTTCCATAAAAGTTCAAATCGTTGAACGCTTTTATCCCCTGAAAATAAAACGGCAGGATGAAGAAAAGATCAGAAAGGCAGCCAGGCTGATCAATGATAAGGTCCTACAGTACAAGCAGAGATATACGGATAAGGATACCCAGGACTTCATCGCAATGGCAGCACTTCAGTTTGTAATTAATCTTATGGATTGCGAACAACAACAAAATGTTGTATCTTTGGAGGAGGAGCTCGGAGTATTGAGCAGTGAGCTGGATAACCTGTTAAAATAAGAGTAATAGCGTTCTTTACATACCAAGAGTTTGCCCGCATTGTTTCTTCAATTATTTTTGGAACTCAACATTTATCAGATTGGAGCAAAGCTCGGATTGGCAAGAGCAGGCCATAAATCCGGTTCGCCGGATACCGATACGTTCGGTCATTGGAAACTCGATTCAATCTGGCAGTTCCACCCATGCTTGATGGGGTTTTATAAAATTTTGGGGAAATGTGCGGGTTTTTTATTGTCTAAAATGAAATACCTATGGAACTGTTAACACAAACATTGGTGTTGCAATCACCCATGGCCATCTATTTGCTGGTTGGAGGAGCTTCATTGCTGGTGGGGACAGGTGTTGCATTTATCCTTTTCAATATGGTGGTAAAAAGGAAAAGCAACAACCTGATCAAGGAGGCGGAAGGAGAAGCGGAAATGATCAAACAGCAAAAGATACTTCAGGCAAAGGAGAAGTTCCTTCAGCTGAAGGAGGAGCATGAGAAGATCATCAATGAAAAGAATAGCAAGCTGAATCAGCGCGAAAATGAGGTGAAGCAGAAGGAGTTTTCTGTGTCACAAAAACATGAAGAGGGTCAACGGAAGAACAAGGAATTGGATGCGGTCCGTGAGAATCTCGAAACACAACTGAAAATTGTAGAGAAAAAGAAGGAGGAGGTGGAGCGGTCCCATCGCATGCAGGTGGAGCAGTTGGAGACCATCTCGGGTCTTTCTGCCGAAGAGGCCAGGGACCAGCTGGTGGAGTCACTGAAGGAGGAAGCCAAGACCGAAGCAATGTCGCTTATCAATGAAATCGTTGATGAGGCAAAGATGACGGCCAACAAGGAAGCCAAAAACATCGTGATCAAAACAATCCAGCGGGTTGCAAGTGAAACAGCCATTGAAAATTCAGTGACCGTATTCCACATCGAATCGGATGAATTGAAGGGGCGGATCATTGGCCGGGAAGGACGTAATATAAGGGCCCTTGAGGCCGCCACAGGTGTGGAAGTGATCGTGGATGACACCCCGGAAGCGATTATTCTCTCCGCGTTTGATCCGGTCAGAAGAGAGGTGGCAAGGTTGTCCCTGCACCAGCTGGTGACCGATGGAAGGATCCATCCGGCCAGGATCGAGGAGGTGGTTGCAAAAACCAGGAAACAGATCGAGGAGGAGATCATTGAAGTGGGAAAAAGAACTGCCATAGACCTGGGCATCCATGGCCTCCATCCTGAACTGACCCGGATGGTGGGAAAAATGAAATACCGCTCCTCTTACGGCCAGAACCTGCTTCAGCATTCCAGGGAAGTGGCCAACCTCTGTGCCATTATGGCCACCGAACTGGGGCTCAATGCAAAGTTGGCCAGGAGGGCAGGGCTGTTGCATGATATCGGGAAAGTACCCGATGATGAGCCGGAAATACCCCATGCAGTCTTCGGGATGAAAATGGCCGAGAAGTACAAGGAAAAAGATGAAGTATGCAATGCAATCGGTTCACACCACGATGAGGTGGAGATGACCACCTTGCTTGCGCCCATCGTGCAGGTCTGCGATGCCATTTCAGGTGCAAGGCCCGGTGCAAGGCGGGAGGTGGTGGAGTCCTATATCAAGCGGTTGAAGGAACTGGAGGCCATGGCGCTCTCCTATCCCGGTGTATTGAAGACCTATGCCATTCAGGCAGGACGGGAACTGAGGGTCATCGTGGGCAGCGAGAAAGTGAGCGATAAGGATGCGGAAACCCTCTCCTTTGACATCGCCAAGAAGATCCAGGACGAGATGACCTACCCGGGTCAGGTGAAGATCACCGTGATCCGTGAAACACGCGCCATAAGCTACGCCAAATAATGAAAAGAGTTCTTGTCACCGGGACCGCCGGGTTTATTGGTTTCCACCTGGCCAGGAAACTCGTTGACCTTGGATTTCATGTGACCGGCCTGGATTCCATCAACGACTACTATGATGTGGAGCTCAAATACAGCCGGCTTGAACAGTCTGGCATCCTGAGGAATAAGGTGGATTATAACCAGCTGGTGTACAGCACTACCTCTGACCTCTATCAATTCATCCAACTTCAATTGGAGGACAGGGATGCACTCCATGAGCTTTTTGCAAACCGTAAATTTGATGTGGTGGTCAACCTGGCAGCCCAGGCCGGTGTGCGCTACAGCCTCACAAACCCGGAAGCGTATGTGGATTGCAATATCACCGGATTCCTGAATGTCCTGGAGGCCTGCAGGCACCACCCCGTGGAAAACCTGATCTATGCGAGCAGTTCCAGCGTTTACGGACTCAATAAAAAGATGCCTTTCTCGGTAAACTCAAACGTGGATCACCCTGTGAGCCTTTATGCGGCCAGCAAGAAAAGCAACGAATTGATGGCACATACATACAGCCACCTTTTCGGGATCCCTACCATCGGGCTCCGTTTTTTTACGGTCTACGGGCCCTGGGGACGCCCCGATATGGCACTATTCCTCTTTACCAAGGCCATTCTTGAAGGCAAACCCATACAGGTTTTTAACCACGGGAAAATGGAACGGGACTTTACCTACATCGATGATATTGTGGGCGGGATCGAAAAAATGATACTCAAGCCGCCGGCACCGGGTGAAGGATGGGATCCCCAGTCACCGGACCCGTCTACCTCCTCGGCGCCATACAGGATTCATAACATTGGGAACAGCAGCCCGGTGAAGCTGACAGATTTTATCGAGGCGCTGGAGAAGGCCCTGGGCAAAACTGCCGAAAAGGAGCTGATGCCTATCCAGCCTGGGGATGTGGAAAAAACCTGGGCCGACGTCTCCTCCCTGAAAAGGGATTACGGTTACAATCCGGGAACCCCGGTGGAGAACGGCATTAAAAATTTCGTGGAATGGTACCGAGAATACTACCAGGTATAATTCCCGCAAACTTTACAACCTTATTCTTCCCGCAGCAGTTTTTTAAGGGCCTGGGCCTTATCGGGTTGACCTGAGCGGTCATAGGCATATTGCAGGTTGATGATCAACCGTTCAATGATGTCGATATTGGAGCAGGGCTTGAAAAAATACTCTTTCTCTTCGATCTTTAACTGGCTCAGAAAATACTTAAGCTCCTTAAGGCCCAGCACTGCACCGTTGTCCGACGGATTGATGTAAAAGAGAATCCCGTTGGGATCATCCTGGAAATCCTGATCATAATAGCAAAGCACGAAGTTGCGCGGGAGGTTGACCCCATAAACCGGCAGGTTCAGCCTCCTGGCCAGCTCCGCGTAGAGCAATCCCAGCAGGACCGGACTTCCCTTAAAGGTGTCGATCACGTGGTTGACCAGGTATAGCTGCGGGGTATGAGCCTTTTTCAGGCTCTTGTCAAACTTATGAATATCATACATGAAGTAATTGATCACCTTGACTTTTTCAAGGGCCGTCAGTTCATTGTTCAACTCAAGCCAGATATCCCTTTTGATCCTTTCGATGACCTTGTTCAGTGGTTCAAAGTCCAGGTCGGGATATTGAAACCGGGCTACCAGGTATGCACCATACAAAAGGTCCTCACCCCCCGTCATCTTCCACCGCTCCATCCCCTTTTGCAGTGTATTGAACTGGATCTGCTTGATTACATTCTCAATTCTTTCCTGCAGATCGGGCTTCAGGGTTATTTCCCAACGCCTTTCCAGAGGGATCACGACCTTTTCGCCAAGTTCAATGAGCCGGCCGGATACCGAGTCGAAAACCTGGTGGTCGGGATCCTCCAGCAGGTTTATCAACGCTTCCAGTTCTCTATGGCCCTGATCAGTCATCATGCAGTGTAATTTTATCCAGGACCATGCCGATCAGGTCATCCACAGCCGGCGTGTAGTTATCCAGGAACTCCCTGGAAGCCCGGTTTGCGATGGCCACACAGAGGGTAATCGCATCGTGGCCCAGCAAGGCAGAAAGCGCATAAAGTGCTGAGCTTTCCATTTCGAAATTATTGATCCGCATTCCCTCAAAAGTGAAAGAACCCAGTTTCTGGATCATCAGAGGATCCACAGCAGTGAGCCTTATGGACCGCACCTGCGGTCCGTAAAATCCTGGTGTGGAGATGGTAATGCCGGTAACCTGCCCTTCCCCTGACAGCAGTGAGCCGAGCCTCTCTGATCCCCTGATAAAATAGGGGTCAGCCCGTGGGGAGGTCCAGCCTGCAAATCCCATAAAGGATTTTGCCAGTCCGGGTACGGTCACCTTCGCATCATCCCTGTAAAAATGGTACAATCCATCGAATCCACCGGCAACACTTGTGACGATGGTGGCACCCGGGGCAATATCGGCATGGATGGCCCCACTGGTGCCGATCCGGATCAGGCTGAGCCTTTTTTGGTCGGGTTTGAGGGTCCGGCTTGCAAGGTCCACATTCACCAGGGCATCCAGCTCATTGAGCACAATATCGATGTTGTCGGTTCCAATTCCCGTGGAGAGGGCGGTGATTCTTTTCCCATGGTAGACCCCGGTGCATGTTACAAATTCACGGTTCGATTTCTCTGTGTCCACCCGGTCGAAATGAGCCGATACCTGTTGAACCCGTCCAGGATCACCCACAAGGATTACGGTCTCGGCTATTTCATCCGGAACAAGGTGAAGGTGATAGATACTTCCATCTGGATTCAGGATCAGATCGGTATGTGATATGGGGTCCAAGTGTGCTGTTTTTCGAGATTTTCAATAAAAATAATGTATTTTTACAGCTGCTCGGAAAATACTTACTCACAACCTTAATTTACACAGTTATGAAAAGAGTGCAATACATAATCATAAGCGTGGTGGCCCTCGTGGTGCTGTTGCTTATTTTCGGCAGCCAGATGTTCTATGTCCTTAGACCTGGAGAACGGGCTGTAATATTTAAGAAGTTCGGGGGTGGACTGGATAAGGATAACATCTTCGTACCCGGGTTCCATGTAATTGCTCCCTGGAATGACCTCATCCGTTATGATGTGCGGGAACAAAAAAGTGAAGAGACCATGGACGTCCTGGATAAGGGTGGGCTTTCCATCAATGTGGATGTAACCATCATCTTCAATCCCTTTTATAACAAGATCGGTGACCTGCATGAAAATATAGGCACCAATTACGTTTCAGTGATGGTGATCCCCAATGTAAGATCCACCGTAAGGGCCGTAACCGGCCGTTATACTGCCGAGGAGATTTACTCGACCAAGAGGGGGGAAGTGGAGTCCGAAATCATTGAATCCACAAGAAATGCCCTGGCCCAGAAAAATATTGAGATGAAGGATCTTTTAATCCGTTCAATTACGTTGCCGGAAAAGATCAAATCGGCCATCGAGAGCAAGTTGCAACAGCAACAGGAGGCCCTTGCTTACCAGTACAGGTTGGAGCGTGAGGAGAGTGAAGCTGAACGACTGAGGATCCAGGCTCAGGGTATTGCTGACTACAACAGGATCATCAGCCAGTCACTTACTCCAAATATTCTGAAGCAAAAAGGTATAGATGCGACCCTTGAGCTGGCCAATTCAGCCAACAGCAAGGTAGTGGTGATCGGAAGCGGGGATGATGGAATGCCCCTGATCCTTGGAGGGAATTAAAATACACGGCAATGATACAGCGACCTCAGACACTCTACCTGCTGGGAGTCTTTATCCTTGCAGTGTTGTTAATGACGGGGCCCATAGCCCTCTTCAATGTGGGTGGGGCGGAGTATCTACTGAAGTATTCAGGACTTTTTGATCCTGCCGGGGAAAGGTTGCAGTTGGCCACATGGCCCCTCTCCGTGTTTTTCATGCTGGTAATCTTCCTTGCTTTCCTCAATATCTTCTTCTACAGGAACCGGATCAGGCAGATGCGCATATGCATCTTCCTGATCTTTCTGTTTGCAGGAATGGTGGGGATGATCTTCTATTATCTGGCAATTGCAAGGCATCAGCTGGATGCGGTCCGGACCCTGCATAACTGGAGAATCATCATACCTCCCATTGCCATCATCATGGTTTATATGGCCTTTCGGAGGATCCGAAGGGATGAATTGCTGGTGAAGGCCTACGACAGGATCAGATGATCACGATGTTATCCTGATCGGTGATCTTTTCGCAGTAGTGGCATTTGAGTTTGACCTCTGATTTAGAAACCACCACGAAACGGGTGTTTACCTTTTCGTTATTGGTAATGCACTTGGGATTCACGCATTTTGCAATGCCTACAATCTCATCGGGTATGGCCACAACCTTCTTTTCTACCACCTCGTAATTCCGGATGATATTCAGTTTTGCACAGGGGGCCACCAGCGCGATTTTATTGATGTCGTCGTCCTTGAAAAAGACTTTCGACAGTTTGATGATCCCCTTCTTCCCGAGTTTCTCGCTTCCCAGGCTGTTTCCGATGGTGATCATGGTATCCAGTTTATCCAGGTTCAGGATGGAGACCACCTTGAACAGTGCAGAGGCAGGGATGTGATCAATTACGGTACCCTCTTTTATTGCGCTGACTGATAGTTGTTTATCTTTCATATTCATGTTCTAGATCAATGCGTCCAAAGTTATACTACTCCTAGAATGGAGCTGAGAATGGCCATCCTGACAAATACTCCATTCCTGGCCTGGTCGAAGTAATAGGCATGCGGACTTTCATCCACGTCCGGGTGTATTTCGTTCACCCTTGGCAGGGGATGCAATACTTTCATGGTCTCCTTGGTTCCTTCAAGCATCTCCCTGCGCAGGATGTATGCATTTTTAACCCTTTCATACTCAATGGGATCAGTAAAGCGTTCCTGCTGTACCCTGGTCATGTAAACGATATCAGCATCAGAAAGGAACTCTGTCAGGTCCCGTCCTTCGTAATACTCAAGTCCCATTTTATCCAGGTGGAGCTTGTAGGCTGATGGCATCTTCAGTTCATCGGGTGAAATGAAATAGAAGGTACTGTTGAACTCCGACATGGCCTGAAGCAGTGAATGCACAGTTCGTCCGTATTTCAGGTCACCTACCATGAATATCTTCAGGTTTTCAAGTGTACCCTGTGTTTTCAATATGGAATACATGTCGAGAAGGGTTTGGGAGGGGTGCTGGTTGGCACCGTCGCCTGCATTCACAACGGGGACCGAGGAGACTTCACTGGCAAGCCTGGCGCTGCCTTCCAGGGGATGGCGCATGACGATCAGGTCGGCATAATTGCTCACCATCTTGATGGTATCATGAAGGGTTTCTCCCTTTGACGCACTTGTGGCACCTGAATCACTGAAGCCGATCACCCTGCCTCCAAGGCCATTGATGGCTGTCTCAAAACTTAAGCGTGTCCGGGTGGATGGTTCAAAGAAAAGAGTGGAGATCACGTAACCTTTTAGAATTTCCTGTCTTGGTTTTTTTTCAAAACCTGCAGCCAGTTCCAGGATCCTCAGATACTCCTCCTTGGTGAAATCGGTGATGGAAACGAGGTTTTTGTTTTTCATAACTACTGGATTAAATACAAATATAATATGGAGTTTTCGGGACAATTCCCATTGTTTATAATATCTTATAACTTCATGCTACGTAACATCCCTGACCTGGCAACCCTCGATGGCGGATAACCTGTCGGTGACCTGACCGGCAATCCTGATCCAGACTTTCAGGGTCAGGGAACAATCCATATCAAAATGTTGATCTTCGAATTCCAGCTGGAAATCCTTCACCACCTTCATGACTTCATTCATTTGCTCATATCCGAACGCCACCCCCAGGCTTTTATTCACCTTCACTTCTATGATCTGTGAACGGTCAAGTGCGTCAGATGCAGCAGACCTGTAGGCATTGATCAATCCGCCAACTCCAAGGAGGATGCCTCCGAAGTATCGGATCACCACCACCATTACATCGGTCAGTTCCCTGGAGTGGATCTGTGCCAGTATGGGCCTTCCGGCACTGCCCGAGGGCTCTCCGTCATCATTGACCCTGAATTGAGCCAGGTCCGCGCCCAGTCGCCATGCAAAGCAGTGATGACGGGCATCGTGAAATTGCTTCCTGAGATCCGTGAGTTCGGATTTTATGGCCTCTTCTGAGCTGACGGGTATGGCAAAAGCCATAAACTTGCTCCCTTTCTCCTTGTAGAGGCCTTCAGCAGATGATCCTATGGTCCTGTACAGATCGTTCATCAGAGGGTGAAAAGCAGGAGGGCAAGGATGGAAAGGGCGATACCCACCCAGTTTAAAGGTTTCAACCGGTCACGGAAGATCAGGAGACCCAGGAGCACGCTGAGTCCAACGATCCCGATGTTGTTGATCCCGAAAATAATTGAGCTGTCCATCCCTTTTCCTTCAGGTGAACTAAAATTCAGGGCATGTACCAGGAAAAAAATGGAGCCGAAATTCACGAACCCAAGGATCATACCCCATCCCCAGACCGGCAGGCGCAGGAAATTACCGTACAATTTTGGGAAGAAGGCCATCAGAATGACCCCGGACAGCAAGGCAATGAGAAAGAGCACGGCACTGAACAGCGCGGTTTCCGAGTCATTCACAAAATGATGCTGGGCATACTTCACCAGCGAGTCGACCACGCCCATTCCCACAAAGAGGATCAACGGAATGTAGATCACCGAAAGATCCAGATTCTTCTCACGGGTTCTGTATACCGTAAGTGCCACACCGCCCAGGGTGAGCACTATTGCAACGGCCTTGATCAGGGTAAGGCGATCGGAGGGATCAATACGCATTGAAAAGATGATGGGAAAGATCACCGACATTTTACTTGCCACAGTGGTCACCGAAATACCGGCTTTTCGGGTCGAGAATGCGATCAGAAAGAACATGATGATAAATAAGATCCCGATCAGAATACTCAAGGGTAACCATCCGGTTTCCATGATCCGGCCTGCATTCACCTGGCCCGGGTTGATGAGAAATCCCAGGAGGGTGGCAATGAAGTAATTGATGACGATCACTGGGAAGGAGGGGATGCCTGACTTTTCAATGGATTTGAACACAACAAAGATACCTGTGGAGCAGATAATGCAGAGTACCAGGAAATACATGCAGACCTATGGGTTAAAAAAAACAGGTCCACCTGGAACCTGTTTTAGCTGTTGTTACATTTTCAACTTTTTTTCTATTTCATCGACCTGGAGCCGAAATCGTTTATCTGTTTCGATCAGATTATTCACCGTTTTGCAGGCATGCAATACTGTGGCATGATCTTTTCCCCCGATCTGAGAGCCAATGGTGGCCAGGGATGATTTTGTGAGCGTCTTGGAAAAGAACATGGCAACCTGCCGGGCCTGGACAATCTCCCTTTTCCTGGTCTTGGATTGAAGCTGTTCCAGTCCGATGTTGTAGTAGTTACATACCACTTTCTGGATATAATCAATGGAAATCTCCCTTTTGGTACTCTTTATAAGCTTATCGATCATCTCTTTGGTCAGGTCCAGGGTGATCTCCTTCTTATTGAGAGTGGACTGGGCAAGCAACGAGATGAGGGCGCCTTCAAGCTCCCTGATGTTATCGGAAATATGTGTGGAGATATATTCAAGTACCTCTTCGGGAAGATCGATCCCGTCATTGTAGGTTTTCTTCTTGAGAATCGCCATCCTGGTTTCAAAATCAGGAGCCTGCAAATCGGCTGACAACCCCCATTTAAATCTGCTCAGCAACCTCGATTCCATGCCCTGAAGCTCCACAGGAGGTTTGTCGGAGGTAAGGATCAACTGCTTCCCGCTCTGGTGCAGATGATTGAATATATGAAAGAAGGTATCCTGGGTCTTTTCTTTCCCTGCAAATTCATGGACATCATCGATAATCAACACATCGATCATCTGGTAGAAATGGAGGAAATCATTTTTGTTGTTATTCCTGATGGCATCCACAAACTGGGTCTGGAATTTATTGGCGTTCACGTAGAGGACCGTCTTCTCAGGATAGAGCTCCTTCACTTCGATACCCACTGCCTGTGCGAGGTGGGTCTTGCCAAGGCCACTGTCACCATAGATCAGGAGCGGATTGAAAGCCGTACCTCCTGGATTTTTGGATACGGCGAAACCTGCCGATCTGGCCAGCCTGTTGCATTCACCTTCAATAAAATTGTCAAAGGAATTTTCCGGATTCAGCCTGGGATCGATGTCCAGTTTTTTCAAACCCGGTATTACAAAGGGATTCTTGATGGTATTTTCAGCTGCATCAATGGGTACTGTAACCGGGGTGTTTTTGATTTCCTTGCTGTTTTTTGCCGGAAATTTAACTGTGTAGGGTTTGCTGTTGCTGTACGAGTTATTCTGCATGACCACATTGTACTCAAGCTTGGCTTCAGGCCCGAGTTCCTTTTTGATCACCTTGCGTAAAATGTCGATATACTGCTCTTCCAGATACTCGTAGAAAAAAGGGCTGGGAACCTGAATGGTTAATACATCATTCTCAAGCTTCAGAGGAACAATTGGTTCAAACCATGTACGATAACTTATTGAAGGGACATTGTCTTTGATGACGTTCAGACAATTGTTCCAAATACGTTCATGCATTGCAAACGTTGGTTTCAGGGTTAGGTATACTATTCTAAAAAGTTTGTTGGATTCCCTGAACAAAGATTGTGAAAAAAAAGTAAAAAAAAAATCGAATACTGCTTGAAAATCTCAAAACAAGCATATTGGTTTTAAGGTCAATTGATTAACTGCGAAAAAAAGTTGAATTAATTTTACAGGCCTGATAATCAGATATATACATATATCCTCCTGTTGTTTTAGCTTAATAAATTGTGATTTAAACCTTTAGCTCACCCAATTCAATTTTTGGTTTAATTGATTCGCAGGAAACCGTTTTTTTTTGGTCAACGAAAAGAAGCTTGTAGTCAAAATTCTTTCCGCGGGTGATACGGATCTTACTTGTTTTTCTTCTGTGAATTGCCGAACAGTGAAAAGTGCACATAATCTTTTGGATTTTCATTCAGGTCCCTGATCAGTGCGTCTAGATCAGCCACCAGGTTATCCAGGTTTAGATAGAGGCTATCCGCATAGACAAGTTTGCCCAGATTTCCTTCTCCCGAGTTGATCTGACCCAGAAGCAGGTTAAACTGGTGGGCTGCTTCTGTCAGTTCAATGGTGAGCCTGTCCACTCCTGCGCTGTCCAGGGATTGACTGACCGAATTGAGATGGCCGGTAAGTGAGGCCAAATCATCCTCCTGTGCTTTCAGCATGGAAGTGAAGGACTCCAGGTTTCGGAAACTCTGATCCAGGGTCCCGCCCCTGGCAAGTGAGGTTTTAAGTGATCCGGAGATTGCGGAAAGGTGTTCTATGGTGAGCCTGGTGGCTTCTGACCCCACCAGCTGGTCCAGGCCGGTGGCCAGGGAATCCAGTGAGACCGCAAGCGCGCTTATTTGATGCGCCACCGGTGTCAACTCTCCTCTGAGCGATGAGAGCATGTCCGGTTCAATGAGGGACTCGATGGTTTCACCATCCCCGAGGTTTTGATTCCCTGTGGAGGGCTCCATCCTGATTGCCTTTGAACCAAGCAGATCGGCACTGAAAAGAACTGCTACGGAACCCATTTGAACGGGATAGCTTTTTTCAATGCTCATGGTTACTTTGATGGGGCGGGCATCACCGGGCCGCAGTTCAATTTCATCGATATAACCGATCTTGACCCCGTTCATCAACACGGGTGCTGAGGGCTCCAATCCTCCCGCATTATTGAAATAAGTTTCGAGGGTATATGTGCTGCTGAGGATATTCCTCCCTTTCAGGTAATTGATTCCCCAAATAAGCACAGCAAGTGTGACGATCCCGATGATTCCGATTTTTACTTCGCTGCTTAATTTCATATTACCTGTTTATTTCGATGAGGGCCTCACTCATTGGAATTATTTTTCCGTCCCTGGAAGCCACCACAAAAGCATCCGGAAAAAATTCCTTAATTGCCTTGCACTTTTCAAGCGCGCTGTAGTAATCCACCTCCTGGCCTGTCATGTATTTAAACCACCTCCCGTCCTCCATGACCCTCACATCCTGGAGACCTTTAAAGGAAGAGGGATCTGTGGCTATTTTGTTCTTGGTGGAGGCAATCTGTACGCTGAATACGACCTGCGCCGGATCTATTATGACCGGTAATTCGGGGACGGGTATCTTTTCCTCGGCGGGCTCTTCCCTGATGACCACGGATAAATTGCTCCTTCGGTCAATCTCCTCCTTGTATCCCCTGAATCCCCTGTAAATGGCCGAGGCAATGATATCCTGGCCATAATCCGAAAGAAGGTATTTCTCTTCCTCTTCGTTTGTAATAAAGCCGGTTTCCACCAGCACACCCGGCATAGCGGTCTGGGCAAGGACATAAATACCCTGCTCACGCACACCCAGGTCCTTTCTCTGGGCCCGCTCCCTGAACTGATCCTGAACGAAAGCGCCGAATTCAATGCTTTGCTTAAAGTATGTCTTTTGCATCAGGGAGAACATGATGTATGATTCCGTGGACTTGGGATCAAATCCTTCGTAACGGGTTTCATAATCATCTTCAAGCAGGATCACGGAGTTCTCCCTGACAGCCACGTCAAAATTCTCATCTGCCCTGTGCTGCCCAAGCACAAGGGTAAGGGTGCCCCGGGCAGAGGTCCGGTCATGTGCATTTACATGGATGGAGAGAAACAGGTCGGCCTCTGCCTTGTTGGCGATTTCAGCCCGTTTCCATAGATCGATGAATTCATCATCCTTCCTGGTATAGACCACCTTCACATCGGGCATGTTCTCTTCGATATAGTTTCCCAGTTTCAGGGCAATGGAAAGGGCGATCTCCTTTTCCCGGCCTTTTTTGCCCACTGCTCCAGGGTCATGCCCGCCATGACCTGCATCAATGACCACGGTGCGGATCCCTTCTGCCATATCTCCATCCAAGCTTCCCCTTGAAAAAAGGGGAAAACACAATACCAAAAATGTTAATACAAGAATCGAGGCAGATGACCGTTTTATATTAATTGGCATTACCTTTGTGTTTAGCACAAAAATATGAGTTTATTCAGATTGCACGACAGAGGCATTAAGATACTTTTCATCATCTTACTAACTGTTTCAGCCAGTGGCATATCATATGCCCAGCAACCTGACACCCTCATTTCATCAGATACCCTGGGCCAGCTCCCAACCCGGTTTAGTACCGTGGATTCCATTCAAAATAGCCTCACGCCGGATTCCATCCAACCCGCCCAGCCAGTTGGAAGTGACATTGAGGCAGAGGTGGAATATACTGCCACCGATTCACTGGTATTCTCCATGGACGGGGGGACAGTGGAATTGTATGGTGAGGCACATATTAATTACAAGGACATCGTGCTGGAAGCCGCCTACATCAGGTATGAGATGGATCAGAACCTGGTGGTGGCCCGGGGCATGCCCGATTCGACGGGATTAATGACCGGGAGCCCGGTCTTCACCGATGCAAATAATTCCTTTGAATCCAAACTGTTAAGGTACAACTTCAAGACCCAGAAGGGCTATATTGAGGAGGTGATCACCCAGCAGGAAGGGGGCTACCTCCATTCCAAGGAGACCAAGAAGCAGGCCAATGGCCATATTCATCTTAAGGACGGGAAATATACCACATGTGATTTGGAACACCCCCATTTTTATATCGCGATTACAAAGGGAATCAGCATGCCAGGTGACAAGATCATATCGGGTCCCGCCTATATCGTCCTTGCTGATGTGCCGCTGCCCCTTGGGATCCCCTTTGGCTTTTTCCCGAACTCAAAAACCAAGACCTCAGGGATCCTGATCCCCAAATATGGGGAGGAACAGAGGAGGGGTTTTTACCTCCGGGAAGGGGGGTACTATTTTGCCATGAACGACTTCATGGATCTTCGCGTTACGGGGGATATCTATACAAATGGCACCTGGGGTGTACGGGTAGGTTCCAATTACAAGCTGAATTACAGGTTCACCGGCAACCTGAGTGTGAAGTATTTCAAAAATATCACGGGCTACAAGAACATCGAGGGACTTTACAGCGTGAGCAAGGATTACTCCATCGGGTGGAGCCACAGCCAGGATTCAAGGGCAAATCCAACCAGCTCGTTCAGGGCCAGTGTGAATCTCTCCAGTTCCTCCTATGATAAGAACCATACCAGGAATATCAACAGCGTGATGACCAATACCAAACAATCCAGCATATCCCTGACCAAAGCCTGGCCAAACAGCCCTTTTAACATGAGTGCCTCTTTGAACCATTCCCAGAACAGCAACACGAACGCCGTGAATCTCACCCTTCCAAAGATTTCCCTGAATATGGCCAGGATCAATCCTTTCAAGCGGAAATCGGGTACAGGACCCAAACGGTGGTATGAGGATATTCAGCTCAGTTATACCAGCATCCTGGAGAACCGGATCAGCACCTACGACACCCTTCTCTTCACCAGCGAGGTCTGGAATGACATGAAGAACGGTTATAAGCACTCCATCCCTTTAAGCCTCAGCATAAAACCTTTCAGAAAGACCCCCATGCTCCAGACTTTTGCCATTACCCCCTCCATGAATTACAACGGCATGGTGTACTCAAAGCAGATGTATAAGTTCATTTCAGGCTATGATGAGATTGACAGGGATGGCGTGATCACCTACAAACCCATTGTAACCGATTCGCTCATCAATAAATTCTCATATGCCCATTCGCTTTTTCCCAGCATAAGTTCGGGTGTGGCACCGGTCATTTATGGGATGTATCAATTCAGGGGCGAGGGACGGCTTCAGGCCATCAGGCATGTGATGACTCCATCCGCCAGTGTTTCATATGTTCCTGATATGCAGGCTATTCAGGCTGACTACTACAGGGCTGTCTACGACGAGGTGAATATGGACACGGTGAAAATCTATTCCATTTACGAGGGACAGATCTATGGGACTCCCACCGTCAACGGGGCTTCCGGTTCACTGAACCTCTCCCTGAGGAACAACCTGGAGGCCAAGATGAGGTCAAAAAACGACACCATCGAGGAACTGGAAAAGGTAAAACTGCTGGATAACCTGAGTCTCAACACAAGCCTGAACCTTTTTCACACGGATACCCTTACCCCCGCCTGGCGCCCCATCAGCTTCAACGGGAACACCAGGATTTTTGATAACAAGCTCAACCTCTCCTTCAGGGGAGTGATGGATCCCTTCGGATATGACGAAACCCATTCCCGCACGCGTGAAACCTACTTTTCACAAACAGGGAAACCACTCAGATTGACAAATGCCAGCATCTCGGCAGGTTTTACATTGAAATCAAAGCAGAACAAGGGGGATTCCCAGGGGAGGGCCGGTGGAGATGAAGAATCCCAGTTAAACAATCCGGACCTGAGCATGCAGGATCCCATGGACACCTATGACCCCAATGTGGAGGATTATTACGGGGATTATGTGGATTTTGAGATTCCCTGGTCCCTTCGGGTCGATTACAGTTTCAGCTACTCCAAGCCGAAGGATGTGTCCAAAGTGGTACAGACTGTGCGTGCTTCGGGTGACTTCAGCCTGTCGCCAAACTGGAAGATAGGTTTTAATACCGGTTATGACCTTGACCGCAAGCAGTTTACTACCACCAATTTAAGCATATACAGGGATCTGCACTGCTGGGAGATGCGGTTGTCCGTGGTTCCTTTTGGGACTTACAAATCCTACAATTTCCAGATCAATGCGAAATCCTCCATTCTTTCCGATCTGAAGTACAACAAGAGAAAATCGTGGCAGGATAATTTCTAAAACTATGATATGAAAAAAATCATCCAGACAGGAGAAGCGCCGGCTGCAGTGGGACCCTATTCACAGGCCGTGGCAATAAATGGCACGCTTTACATATCCGGACAGATCCCCCTTGATCCGGGTACAGGAAAGATTGTGGGTGGGGGGATCGGGGAGCAAACCGAACAGGTAATGAATAACATCGGGAACATTCTTCGGAGCGCGGGATATGGATTCAGCGATGTGGTCAAATCCACCTGCCTGCTGGCAGATATGGCTGATTTCAGGGAAATGAACGAGGTGTATGCCCGGTATTATCCTGAAAATCAGCCCGCCAGGGCTGCGTATGCAGTGACAGCGCTGCCCCTTGGAGCCCTGGTGGAGATCGAGACCATTGCAGCCAGATAGAGTGATCATGAGGGTGCGGGGATTTGTGGTTAAGAACGGCAATAAGTGGATAATCCATTTTGAATTTCAACAACGAACTTAAATCACAACGAGGTGTTATCCCTTCCAGCTAATCTAATAATACATAATGGATAATTTAGGGGAACGTTCAAAAGTAATTGTAACGGGGGCGGATGGTTTTTTAGGCAATAATATTGTCAGGGAGTTGCTTAAACAGGGCCATGAAGTATACGGATTTATCCAAAATGGAAGGAATGCAGATTCGCTGCAGGAACTGCCTGTGAAATTGTTTTACGGTGATTTGTGCAACACGAAAGATCTGGTGCCACTTTTTCGGGATTGTGACTACATCATTCATACTGCCGGAATTACTGCCGTATGGCCAAGCCGGTCAGAAATATCCTGGAGAGTGAACTTTACGGTTGTGAAGCACCTGGTCAGGCTTGCCAGGAAATACCATTTGAAAAGGTTCATACATATCGGAACAGCCACATCCTTCGGACCCGGATCCCTGTTAAATCCCGGGGATGAGTATAAACCCTATTCAGGTAGAAGGTTCGGCATGGACTACCTCGATTCTAAATTTTCGGCACAGGAATTCCTTCTTCAGGAAGCTAAGGTCAGCAATTTCCCGGTCATCATTCTGAATCCGACCTTTATGCTTGGGTCCTTTGATTCGGGGAATGGATCAAATAAAATGATCATTGAGATCTACCAAAAGAATCTCCCGGGATACAGCCGTGGAGGTAAAAACTACGTGCATGTAAAAGATGTGGCCACAGCGGCGGTGAATGCGATGCATATGGGTCGGATCGGAGAGTGTTACATCGTGGGAAACAGGAATATGTCCTACAAGGAGGCCTTCAGGATGATCGCCGAAACCATCGATGTCCCTGCTCCAAAGATTCCTATCCCTTCATTGGTTGCAATCACATACGGAGCCCTGAATGAATTTATATCGTGGCTCTCGAGGAACAATCCCGTCATAACCATGAAAATGGCCCGAATCGCCGGTGTCGATTATTACTATACTCCCTTAAAAGCGATCCGGGAACTGGACCTTCCCCAGACCCCTGTTGAAATTGCGGTCAGAGAATCCTTCTGCTGGTTTAAAATGAGGGGCAACATATGACGGGGAGACTACAGGGAAAAGTCTTCATCATTACCGGGGCCAACAGGGGCATCGGCAAGGCGATTGCCGGGGAATTCCTGAGGGCAGGGGCCCTGGTGGTGATCAGTGGCCGTGATCTCAAAAGGCTTGAATCTGCAAGGCTGGAATTTGAAAATATGGGCTATGCTCCAATCTCCATTGCCGCCGACCTCTGCGATCCGGAAGATTGCAAGAAGTTGATCCGTTCGACCGTGGATCATTTCGGAAAGATCCACGGGTTGGTAAATAACGCCGGGCTTCCTGCGCGGGGTAGGATTGAACACATCGATAGTGCGCTGTTCGCAAAGATAGTAGAAGGGAATCTGAATACGGCTGTAAACTGTACCCGGGCTGTCCTTCCGGAACTGATCAAAAGCAAGGGAAGTGTGATCTTTCTGAGCAGCGTTGCCGCCATTCAGGGATTCCCAAATGCTGCGGCATACAGCACGGCAAAAATTGGTTTGGAACGATTTGCAGAAGCCCTGAGAATTGAAATGCATCATCAAAGAGTACATGTGGGGATCCTCAGACCTGGATTGGTGAATCCCCCGGCGGATAAGAGGGTTCTCACAGGTGATGGCAGTTTTAAGCCTGTGAGCCACAGGGGCCATCAAAGCCAGAAAAGTGTGGCAAAAGCAGTTTTAAGGATGGTGCTGAAAAGGAGGAACAGGATCACCATGACTCCGGCTGGCAGGTTTCTGAGCGCAATGAAATGGCTTGCACCCGGGTTGGTGAGGTTCATTTTGATTCGGACGCAATTCTCCAGCAGGTATGAAACCACAGAAGATCAGTAGCCTCCATTGCCTCCTAAACAGGTTCTCAACTAGTTATCCCGCGTTCTTTGCTACAAAAAAACCGCCCGGGTGGCCGGACGGTTTATATGGTGGTTGTAAATTGACTCTACTCGGAGATGATTTCAAAAGGAATATCCACAAGCACTTCCTTGTGCAATTTGACGGTGGCTGAGTAGCTTCCTACCTCCTTGATCAAATCATCCTTGATGGAAATATTCTTCCGGTCCACCTCAAATCCCTTTTCGGTCAACGCTTCGGCGATTTGAATGGTGTTCACCGAACCAAAGATTTTTCCTTTGGTGCTGGTCTTGGCCCCGATGGTCAGTGAAACCTTCTTGAGCTCTTCGGCCATCTTCATTGCTGCTTCCTTCAACTGCTCCTCCTTATGGGCACGCTGGCGAAGGATTTCGGCGTGGACTTTTTTCGCCTGTTCGGTGGCGTTGATAGCATATCCCTTGGGTATCAGGTAATTCCTTGCATAACCATTCTTCACTGCGATAATATCGTCCTTGCTTCCCAGGTTGGGCATATCCTGCTTTAAGATCACATTCATGTCAAGTTCCTCCTATTACTTTAGCATATCAGTTACATAAGGAAGCATGGCCAGGTGTCTTGATCGCTTGATGGCCACTGCTATTTTTCTCTGGTATTTCAAAGAGGTCCCGGTCAAACGCCTGGGAAGGATCTTACCCTGTTCGTTCAGAAACTTCTTCAGGAACTCGGGATCTTTATAGTCAATGTATTTAATCCGGTTCTTTCTGAACCTGCAATACTTCTTCTTCTTAATCTCCACCGTCGGCGGAGTCAAATATCTGATTTCTGAATTATCCTGTGCCATTATTCCTCCTCCTTTTTAAGTTCAGCCGATCTCTTTGCGCGTTTCTTTTCACTGTAGACCACCGCATATTTTTCCATTTTCATGGTCAGGAACCTGATGATCCTTTCATCCCTGCGGTATTCGGTCTCAAGTTTGGCAATGGTGTCAGGCTCAGCCCTGAACTCGATCAGGTGGTAAAAGCCGGTAGATTTTTTCTGAATGGGGTAGGCCAGTTTCTTCAGGCCCCAATCCTCCTCATGGACTATTTCACCTTCGCTGTCGGTGATCACCTTTTTGAATTTGCTGACCGCTTCCTTCATCTGATTCTCAGACAAAACGGGAGTTGCAATGAAAACGGTCTCGTATTGGTTCAACATGTATAAAAATTTTGTGGTTTAAAAATCGACTGCAAAAGTAGAAAGTTTTTGAATAACAGCAAAGAATGCGGCCGTTTTTCTCCCACAATCAATGAACTTTTGCAACTATACTTCATTTGCGGTCATCATTTGCCTTTCACCTTTCTAACTTAGTTGCTATCTTTACGGCCGACTATGGATAAGTTTATTGTATCTGCCCGAAAATACAGGCCAGCAAGTTTCAGTGATGTAGTGGGACAGCCATCCATAACTACCACCCTTAAGAATTCCAT
>JAHEEC010000272.1 GCA_024640885.1 Bacteroidota bacterium
TACGCGGTTCTGGAGTGAGAACCAGAATGTGAAAGCGGGGGAAAAGGTGTTGACCATTATTCCGGCTGAATCGGGATCCATGGTTGGGAAAATCAGGCTCCCCACCGAGGGTGCAGGTAAAGTGAAAATGGGGGACCAGGTAAATATACAGTTTGACAACTATCCACACCTGGAGTACGGGATGGTGAAGGGAAAGGTGAGCAATATATCGGAGGTGCCCGATGATGATTTCTATATGGTGGAAGTGGAATTGCCCAACGGACTCCGGACCTATTATGATTATGAGATCAGATTCAGTCAGAATATGCAGGGAGATGTGGAGATCCTCACTGAAAAGAAACGCCTGCTTCAAAGGGTCCTGAATCCCATTAAATCTGCATTCACCAAACAGCTGGAGATGTGATCCGGAAAACCACCCTGAGCACGATTATTCTTCTGATGGCCGGTTTGACAACCGGCTATTTTGCTGGAAGGGGAGCCATCGGCTTTCTTTCCATAAGTTACCAGGAAAAGGATCTCCCGGTATCGGGCCGGACAGGGACCGGTACCCGCGCCGCCGCACAAAAACTGGCCATTCGAATGGTGGACCTGGGAGGGGTCGGTGTAGTGCCCGACTCATTGAACTGGGGCTCAAATTATTCCCATAACCAGCACTACTTCGAGGATGTGTTCATTGAAAATCCGCCTTTTGTGGATTCTGCGGCATTTCACAGGGAGCGCGACAAGCTTGACCGGTATGCGGAAAGAATGGCTGGATATGGATACAATGCAATGGCCATCCCCTGGTTCCTGGAGGCGGTCAATTTTGACATGGTAGGGGATGGCTCACAGGTATATGGAGCCAACAGCCTCTACCGGAGCAGGCACGATACCCTCACCTGCAGGTTCCGGGAACTCATGGAGCATGCTGCAGGTCAAGGGCTCCATACCTATCTGTGGACCGATATGGTGGCACTGACCCGGCCCCTGGAGGCCTATTTTGTGGAGCGGTTCGGTTCGGTAGATACGGAAAACCGGGCGCTCTGGCAGATCTATGAAAAGGCCGCTGAAGAGGTATTTTCAAAGTTCCCGCTTGTGGATGGAATCATCCTGCGCATCGGGGAGGCCGGTTCGGTCTACAACAAACCCGGATGGGATTATAAAAGTGAACTCTATGTACGGAGCGACCAGGCGCTCCGGCTGATGCTGGAGGCATTCCTGGCAGCGGCTGAGAAGTATGACAGGACCATTATTTTCAGGACCTGGTCCGTGGGTGTGGGAGAGATCGGGGACATGCATACCAATCCCCGGACCTATGCCAGGGTGCTTGATGGCATCCACTCGGGGCACCTTGTGGTTTCCACCAAATATTCCAGCGGTGATTTCTACAGCTGGCTGGCATTCAATCCCACCCTTTATGGCGGAGGTCAAAGGCGAATGGTTGAGTTCCAGGCCAAGCGGGAATATGAGGGTTTTGGTTCCATCCCCAACTACGTGGCGCCCCTTCACCAGGCAGCCCTGCAATCGATCCTTGAGAAGAACCCCCTGGTGGAAGGGGTTTGGGTCTGGACCCAATACGGGGGGCCCCTCAGGGCGGGTCCCATGATCATCTATCCGTTTCACGGTTTCAATGTGATCAATGACCTCAATGTGTTTGCAACCAGCCGCCTGGTAATGGATCCCTATGAGGAGCTGGATTCCATCACGGCACAATGGATCGGGGCCCACTTTGGAACGGATACTTTGCTGGTGCCGGCGCTCACGAAATTCTTCAATGGTTCCCATGAAGTTTTGCAAAAAGGATTATATATCAGCGATTTTGCAAAGTACGATGTGCATGCACTGGGACTGGAACCACCCCCCATGCTCTGGATCTTTGAGTGGAATATCCTGGGCGCCTCCAGTGCGGTCTTCAGCAATATCTATTTCATTACAAAGGAGCACTTTCAGGAAGTGACAGAGGAGGGGTTTCAGGCTGTGAAAGGAGCCGCCGCCCTGAGGGATCTACTGCTGGAGGTGCGGGACAGGGTGACCATGAACCAGGAGGATTATGACTTGCTGGTGTCATCGGTGGGTTATGAA
>JAHEEC010000273.1 GCA_024640885.1 Bacteroidota bacterium
CGAACAAAGGATATACTTGCTGTTCCCAGGCAAGTTCGTCCCACCTGTCAATCAGCTCCTGAAGTTTCTCAGGATATTCATCAGCAAGGTTATTGGCTTCAGAGAAATCTTCATCCAGGTTATAGAGCTCCCAGACATCATTTTCAAAAGGTGTCACCGAATTGGTATTCCATGGCATCCTGTTTCCGTGAATGGTTACCGCCTTCCAGCCATCCTTGTAAAGCGCCCTGTTTCCGAATAGTTCATACAGTTGCTCCGTCCGGCGGTCTTCGGCATCTCCATCAGTGAAAGTATACATGAAACTTATCCCGTCGAAAGGCCTTTGTTCCACTCCATGAATCACTGAATGAAATTCCTGGCCACTGGCCTCCAGGATAGTGGGTGCGATATCCGCAATATGATGGTATTGCGAGCGGATGGCTCCCCTTTCCTTGATCACATCGGGCCAGTGCACAATAAGTGCATCAGATTGCCCCCCCCGGTGCACAATCTGCTTGAAATACTGGAAGGGCGTGTTCCCGGCAAGGGCCCAGCCCGCATGGTAGTGGGGATAGGTACTGGCGCTCCCCCACTCATCGATGTGCCTGAGATTGTTTTCCAGCGGCGTTTGCAGCCCGTTCAGCACATAGGTTTCATTGTGCGTGCCTGTAAGTCCGCCTTCTCCGGAGGCCCCATTGTCGGCCGTCAGCAGGATCAGGGTGTTATCCAACTCACCAATCTCCTCCAGCATATCCACAATTCGCCCGATCTGCTCATCCACATGGGTCAGCTGGCCGGCAAAGGCCTCCATCTGGCGGGCATAGAGTTTCTTCTCCACTTCCGGGAGCTCATCCCAGGCCGGAATTGCAGCAGCTCTTTCAGTCAGCAGGGTGTTTTCAGGAATAATTCCAAGTTCAATTTGCCTGGCATGAATCTCCTCCCTGACTGCATCCCATCCCTTATCGAATTGCCCCTTGTAAGCATCAATATAAGATTGAGGGGCATGATGCGGAGAGTGCATGGCCACAGGCGCCCAAAACATCATAAAGGGCAGGTCCTCTTTCACTGATTTGTGACCGGTAATATAAGAGATGGCCCGGTCGGCCATATCTTTTTCGAGAAAATAATCGTCCACCCCTACCCATGGTTCAACGGGCTGGTGATCCATGAAAACAACGGGCTGGAAACAATGGGCATCAGCAGCCATAAAACCAAAATAGTGGTCAAAGCCTTCGCCGCTGGGCCATCGGTCAAAGGGTCCCACCTGGGACACCTCATAGAGGGGGGTATGGTCCCACTTGCCAAGGGCATAGTTTACATAGCCGCTTTCCTGGAGATGATTGGCCACAGATTTACTGTTCTCCGGGATCATCGCATTATATCCTGGAAAACCCATAGCTGTTAAAGAATGTGAACCCAGTCCAATTGTATGAGGATACCTTCCTGCCATGATGGTGGCACGGGAAGGAGAACAGAGTGCGGTGGTGTGAAAATTATTGTACCGCAGGCCATTTTCGGCAAGTTTATCTATGTTCGGGGTGTTTATCACACCTCCAAAGCTTCCGATCTGGCCGAATCCCGTATCGTCCAGCAGGAAGATGATAATGTTAGGAGCTCCTTTCTCTTTGGAAGGGACTTCCCTGTCGGGCCACCACTCTTCACTATCTTCGTAGCTGCGGGCAATCTTGCCCTTAAACTCCTGTTCATCAGAGGAATCGCTTGCACGTTCCATTGTACAGGCTGATAGGACCAAACCTAGGATCAGCACAGGAATTAAAAAATTGAAATTCTTCATTGTATTTTCTAGATTAGTTTAGTTGATGTGTCTCTTGCTCAAGTGACCTATTAACAAACAACTGCATTTCTTGTTCGCAGTAAATGAGCTAAAACGGACCTATTCTACTTCATTGGCTCCCGGACAGATCCAGTACACATAGTTGCTGGTTGACCGGAAAGATGGATCACGTATATCCCCTGTCTCAGCTATGTGTTTTTTAGTATGCTCCAGCTGCATATGCGCATTGTGATCCGCCTTTGTTGCCCAGGTTTCCGTAATGCAAAAGAGTGTACTGTCATTATA
>JAHEEC010000007.1 GCA_024640885.1 Bacteroidota bacterium
ATTAAAAATCTCTTTGAAGGAAAAACAGACATTGGTGCTAAAAGTACTTTAACAGTAGAGCAAATAGCACACGCTATATGCAGAGGAGGATGGCCAGCTGCTGTGATATCCGTGAAACAGTCTTCACGAATAGCTATGAATTATGTTGATGCTGTTATTAATTTTGATGTTCAACGTGTAGATGGAGTTGAGAAAGACCCAGCAAAAGTACGTGTATTGCTACAGTCATTAGCTCGCAATATTTCTACTATGGCAACAGCCAAAACTATAATGGATGACATGCAAGTTAATGAGTCATCCATTACTGATAAGACACTGAATTCCTATCTTAATGCACTGCGTCGAATATTTGTTGTTGAAGATATTCCTGCCTGGCAACCTTCGCTTCGTTCAAAAACTGCAATACGTACTGCTAACAAACGTCAATTTGTCGATCCCTCCATTGCAACAGCCGTGATGCGTACAAATGCAAAAGGAGTCTTGCAGGATTTTAAGACTTTTGGTTTCTTATTTGAATCATTATGTACACGTGATTTGAGAGTATATGCTCAGGCTAACGATGGAGTGGTCTTTCATTATAGGGATAAATCAGATCTTGAATCAGATCTTATCATTAAGCTTAATGATGGTCGTTGTGCGGCTGTTGAAGTAAAATTGGGGATGAAGCAAATTGAAGAAGCTGCCGCCAACTTAATAAAACTTAGACAAAAAATTGATACAGAAAAGATGAATCAACCGTCTTTTCTTATGGTGCTTACAGGGGGCCAGGTTGCATATAAGCGTTCTGACGGAGTACTGGTAGTACCAATCAGTTGCTTGCGTGACTAGTTTTCACTGGAAAAATCCAATTTGACCTTGAAAAATACTCAACCAGTTCTTCCAACAAAGTCCTTGAGTGAATCTTTCAGAATACCAACGAGTTACAACATAAAAAACCGGAAGAAAAAGATAAAAAATCCGTTTCTCCCGGTTCTGTACCCGGAGCCGGAATCGAACCGGCACGGCCATTACTGGCCACTGGATTTTAAGTCCAGCGCGTCTACCTATTCCGCCATCCGGGCAAGCCTCCCAGGCCGGCACTCCTGCGAAGGTGAACTATTTCAGTCATGCTGACCGGAATTCTGGTGGAGTGTTGCAAATTTAATTAAAAATCCAATATGGCATTTCATAAAAAAAGAGGGTACCCTGTCAGATACCCTCCTGATTCCGTTGAGCGGGAAACGGGACTCGGACCCGCGACCCCGACCTTGGCAAGGTCGTGCTCTACCAACTGAGCTATTCCCGCAAATGGATTGCAAATATAGAACTCAAAAACCAATCCTGCAAGCCAATTCCTTCTAATTTTTTGATCCACAACGATTCAAGCCGCTGGCTATAATCCAGATAGCTTCTTTATTTCGTTGAGTTTATTGAGCGCTTCCACAGGAGTGAGGTGGTCGATGTCAAGGTCACGGATCTGGTCACGGATCTGCTTCAGAACCGGATCGTCCAGCTGAAAGAAGCTCATCTGCAGTCCTTCCCGCTGTCCCGCGAGCGTGCCGACCGGTTTGCTCAGGTTTTTCTCACCTCCTGTCCTTTCAAGCTCCTTCAAAATCTCGTTGGCCCTTTTCACCACGCTGTTGGGCATGCCGGCCATTTGGGCCACATGGATCCCGAAGCTGTGCTCGCTCCCCCCGGGAACCAGCTTTCTAAGGAAAATCACCCTGTCATTAAGCTCTTTGATGGAGACGTTGTAATTCCTGATCCTTTTAAATGAGGCCTCCATCTCGTTCAGTTCATGGTAATGGGTGGCGAAAAGGGTCTTTGCCTTTCCCCCGGGCTGTTCATGGATATATTCAACCATGGCCCAGGCAATGGATATGCCATCATAGGTACTTGTACCCCGCCCGATTTCATCCAGGATCACCAGGCTCCGGTCTGAAAGGTTATTCAGGATGCTGGCCGCTTCCAGCATTTCCACCATGAATGTGGATTCACCAAGGGAGATATTGTCCGAAGCTCCCACCCTGGTAAATATTTTATCCACCCAACCCATGCGGGCCGACTTGGCGGGCACAAAACTGCCCGCCTGGGCCATCACCGCAATCAGTGCCGTTTGCCTTAAAAATGCCGATTTACCTGACATGTTGGGTCCGGTGAGGATGATGATTTGCTGTTCACTGTCGTTCAGCAATACATCATTGGTCACGTAGGCCTCATCAATTGGAAGTTGTCGTTCTATGACCGGATGCCGCCCTTCCGTGATCTCGATGGAGGTCGACTCATTCACTTCCGGACGGCAATAGTCGTATTCAATGGCAATCCTTGCAAAGGATAGCAGGCAATCGAGACGCGCCACCAGGGATGCATCGGTCTGAATGGCGTTCACCGATCCTGAGATCCCTGAAACCAGCTCCTGGTAGATCCGGGCTTCCAGCGCCAGGATCTTCTCCTCTGCCCCCAGGATCTTCTCCTCGTAGGACTTTAATTCCTCGGTGATGTAACGCTCGGCACTTACCAGGGTCTGCTTTCTGATCCACTCCGCAGGCACTTTCTCCCTGTGCGTGTTCCGGACTTCAATATAATAGCCGAAAACATTGTTGAACCCCACCTTCAGGCTGGTTATGCCGGTCCTCTTCATCTCCCTCTGCTGCAGGTTCACCAGGTAATCCTTACCCGAGTGCATAATTTCCCGCAGCCCATCCAGCTCTTCAGAGACACCTGCGGCAATAATCCCACCCTTATTCAATAAAGCCGGAGGAGCTTCCACAAGCTCCTTTTCAATGCGCTCCTTCACGTCACTGCAGGGATCCAGTTGGGAGGCCAGTTTCTGAAGGGAAAGCTCCCCTGACTGGCTGCAGCGCTCTTTCAGGGGGGCAATGGCCTCCAGTGCATTTTTTAACGCAACCAGTTCCCTTGGATTTACCCTTCCCACGGCGACCTTTGAGATGACCCGTTCCAGGTCCCCTATGGCGCTGATCCGATCCGCAAGGAATTCCCTGAACTCTTTCTCCTGGCTGATGTACTCCACCATATTATGTCGCTCCCTGATCAGGAGGACATCCTTCAACGGAAGGGACAACCAGCGCTTCAGCAGGCGGGATCCCATCGGGGTAACCGCCTTGTCCATCACATCCAGCAGGGTCCTGGCCCCTTCGTAAAGGGAATGAAAAATTTCAAGGTTCCGGATCGTGAACCGGTCAAGCCACACGTAGTGATCACGTTCAATACGCGAAAGTTTTGAAATATGACCCGTGCTTGTATGCTGGGTCAGCTCCAGGTACTGCAAAACGGCCCCGCTGGCAATAATGCCGTGGCTCATCTCCTGGATCCCAAAGCCCTTCAAATTTTGTGTTTTGAACTGCCGCTGCAATTTATCCCTGGCGTTGTCCTCTGTATAGACCCAATCATCCAGCGGAAAGGTATAATAGCCTTCACCAAAGGACTCAAAAAACAGCTCGCGGTGGCTTTTTTGAATCAAAACCTCCTTGGGATTGAAGGTACTTAACAACTTATCGATAAAGGCGATGTCGCCCTGTGAAGTTAAAAATTCACCCGTGGAGATATCCAGGAATGATACGCCTCCAAGCTGCCTGTCCAGGTAGACGCTGGCCAGGAAATTATTCTCCCGGTGCTCCAATACATTCTCATTGTAGGTTACCCCGGGTGTCACCAGTTCGGTGATCCCCCTTTTCACGATTTTCTTGGTCAGCTTTGGGTCTTCAAGCTGCTCACAGATGGCCACCCGTTCCCCGGCCCTGACCAGTTTTGGCAGGTATGTATCCAGTGCATGGTGCGGAAAACCGGCAAGCTCCACCGAAGAAGCTGCCCCATTGGCCCGCTTTGTCAGGGTGATCCCCAGGATCTCCGATGCCCTGATGGCATCTTCTCCAAATGTCTCGTAGAAATCTCCAACCCTGAAAAGCAACACGGCATCGGGATGTTTGGCCTTGACCGAATAATACTGCTTCATCAAGGGGGTTTCAACGATATGTTTTGGCGTGGTCAAAGGTGATTGATTATGTTCCAAAATTAACCCAAAATACGCACTTCTTTTATTTCTCATCTTTTTTTTCGTTATTGAGCAGATGCTGTCAGGGAGATACACCCTCACCTACCTTATCTTTGCCGGCTTCTTCCTGGGGATCCTGATGGGATGGCTGGTTGGAGAACCCATCCTGGCCGTTTCGGAACCCATGCAGGAATTGTTCCTCAGGCTGTTGCGCATGGCAATCCTTCCGCTGGTGGTCACATCCATCATCAGTGCCGTGGTGCAGGTGGGCAGCAGCAAGGGCCTCGGATTGATCACCCTCCGCACCCTCACCTACTACCTCACCACAAGCCTGCTGGCCATCCTGACGGGACAGATCCTTGTCAATGTTTTCAAACCCGGAAGAGGTGCCAACATGAACCTTTTGGAGCAACCTGCGTCCATCGGGGTGGTGGAGCAGGGATTCGGGGCGCTTCTCATGGACATCATTCCTGAAAATCCATTTGAAGCCCTTGCCAACGGAGATGTCCTTCCTGTGATCTTCTTCTCCCTGCTTTTTGGTTTTTTTGTGACACAACTGAAAACGGACCAGCGCACATTGATGGGTAATTTTTTCAGGGCTGCCTTTGAAGCGATGATGAAACTAACCTCCTTTGTGATCTGGACTGCCCCCATCGGGGTATTTGGGATTATTGCGGGGATCGTGGCAAAGACAGGGTTCGATGCTTTTGCCTCCCTGGGAAAATTTTTCCTGGTGGTACTTGCCGGGTTGTCCATTCATTTTTTCATCACCCTGCCCCTGATCTTAAAATACCTGGGGAAGATCAGTCCGGCCAGGCATTACAGGGGAATGCTCTCTGCCCTGATGACCGCTTTTTCAACCTGCTCCACCATCGTAACCCTACCCCTTACCATGAAAGCGGTGACAGAAAACTCCGGCGCCTCCAAAAAAGCAGCTGGCTTTGTGCTCCCCATCGGGGCCACCATCAACATGGACGGGACAGCGCTCTACGAGTGCGTGGCTGCGCTCTTTATTGCACAGGTGTATGGGTTTGAACTGGGATTGGCGCAACAGGGCATTATTGTACTCACAGCCGTAATGGCTTCAGTGGGTGCCGCAAGCATCCCCATGAGCGGCCTGGTGATGATGTCGATCATCCTGAAAGCCGTGGGCCTGCCTCTGGAGGGGGTGGCCCTGATCCTGGCGGTGGACCGGATCCTTGACATGTTCCGAACCACCGTAAACGTATTCAGCGACAGCGTGGGTGCCGTGGTGATCAGCCGCCTGGAGGGGGATCCGCCGGAGGAAAAATAGAATGGGGCCGTCCTTTTGAGACGGCCCCATTCTTTGAGATCATTCTATGGGTGGTCAGAAACTGAAATCCACACCCACGGCAATAATTGAGGTGTTCTTTCCATAGGTGTCCGCATAGGGCATCGGGGAAGTGTAGCTCTTCTCATAATCCTGGTACATCACATAGACATACCCGGCGTTGATGGTGATCATTTCACCCACATCCACGAATACGCCACCTGCAACCGTATTGCTCTTCTGTGCATAACTCAGGTCGGACTGATAGGAGTCATTGACACCCAGGTTCCCGGTGGAGAATCCTGCACTGACACCCAGGATGCCCAGGAGCTTAAACTCCAGGCTTCCGCTGATGGTATATGCATTGGCATCGATGGTGGTTTCATTGTTGATCTGGGCCATATTTTCGTCCGTAGTCCCGTAGAAAGCGGACTTGTCCAGGAAATAGTTGAATCCAACGCTGGCTGTAAGATTTTTAAGGGGCTTCAACTGGGCGCCCAGCGCAAACATCCCGGGCAGATCGGCCCTGGTTTTTTCACCGTCAGGGAACATGCCCACATCATCCACGGTGGTCTCGTTGGTCAGTTCGATCTTGGTGTGATGCTCATACCTGGCGGCAATATTGATCATATCCGTAAGATGAAAATTCACACCGATTATAGGAGTAAAACCCGATCCCTTCTGAACAGCATCCAGGGCCTTATCGGCGGTCTGGGCATCGATGGCTCCTGCAGTGGCATCCAGGATGGCGCCAGTGAGCGGATCCATAGGCGTTACCTGGCTGCTCACCAGCCTCAGGTAGTTTCCGGGGGTCTGGGTCCCTCCGTAAGGTGCCGGGGCATTGATGGTGACGCCTGCCAGGGTCCCTTCATAGCTGTTGCTAGCGGAAACAAACCTTCCGCCAATGGCCACAGAGATCATGTCATTGATGGAATAGGTGGCTCCGGCCTGGATCCCCATGTACATGGAGGAGCCATTAAACGCCGCGGCCATGTTATAACCTGAAATGTTGGCAAATCCGGGATTTTGTCCTGTTGCCCCTTCGATGGCCTGGTCAATGGGAGCCAGGCTGCCCTGAAGCAAGGGAACCAGGTTCGAAACCGGGATCTCAAAGGAGGGAAGTCCCGATTCAAAGTTGGCGCTTCCTCCTCCCCCGATGATATTAAAACCTGCGGAAAAGGCCCATTTATCCATTTTATATGCCGCATAAATACTTGGGAATAAAGGCGCAACAAGATCCGCTTCATAGGTCGAAGCCGGGGCATTGGTGAGGTAGGGATAACTGTTGGTAATGGTTCTGGTTTGAAAAATACTCTGGTTCGAAAGAGATAGATGTAATCCGTTTTTAAACTGTCCAAGTCCTGCCGGATTGAAGTAAATCGCGTCATTTCCAAGGGTTGCTTCCCGGGTCAGGGTCCGCGCCCAGGCTGCACTTTGATTGGTGTTTGTAACCAGACCCCCTGCATGGATCACGGGGGTCGAAATGAGGATCGTCAATAACAACAGATTAAGTCTTTTCATGAGAATTCGTTTTAGTTAGCGGAGGCAAGTAAGGAAAAAAAATTGAAATTCAACATTTTCCCTTTGTTTTGGTTATTCCTAGTACCATGAAGAAGAGAGTAACAGGGCTGGGAGGGGTCTTTTTCAAAGCCAGGGACCCGGAGGGCAATAGAACCCTGGGAGCCCCTGGATGAAAGTTCGCTATGAATCGAAAAACAGACCCCATGAATTCATTCTGGGACAACAGGTATGATACAACTCATTTTGTATACGGGAAGGAGCCCAATGTTTTTTTTGCCTCCCGGTTGCAGCAATATGCACCTGGCAAATTACTTCTGCCTGGTGAAGGGGAGGGCCGAAATGCGGTCTATGCAGCCAAACAAGGATGGGTGGTTGATGCATTTGACCAGAGCCGGGTGGGATCTGAAAAAGCGCTGGGATATGCCCGGGAGGAGGGGGTGGCAATAAACTACCAGGTCGCAGCACTTGAGCATTACCACTTCCTGCACAACCATTATGACGCGGCAGGACTGATCTATTTCCATGCCGTGCCTTCCCTGAGGAAAAGGTTGCACGCACAGGTGTGTGGTGCTTTGAAACCCGGAGGAATAGTGATCCTGGAAGGATTTCACACCTCCCAGCTCGGGATGGCCAGCGGCGGTCCGCAATCCCCCGACCTATTGTTTAGCGGCGACGTGATCCTGGAAGACTTTTCGGCCATGGAAACTTTGTACATCGAGGAGTTGACCCTGACCCTCGACGAAGGATCCTTTCACCAGGGAGAAGCCTGTATTGTTCGTTATATCGGGAAAAAAAATAATGCATAGAATATGGACCTGGAACTCAAAGGTAAGGTGATTATGGTGGCCGCTTCCAGCAAGGGGCTGGGATTCGCCATTGCCAGGCGGGCAGCCATGGAAGGTGCGGTGGTTTCAGTCGGAAGCCGCAGCATAAAAAATATCAAAGAGGCTGCCCTCCGGATCAGGGAGGAAGTCCCCGGGGCTGTGGTGCATGCCACTTCCCTGGATGTGGCCGATCCTGGTTCCATCAGGAGCTGGGTACAGGGTACACTCAAAGAGCTGGGTACTATCGATGGATTGGTGGTAAATGGAGGCGGACCGCCGCCGGGGAGATTCGATGAGATCAACGACCGTGCATGGCTCTCGGGCTACGAAAACACCCTGATGAGTGCGGTCAGGCTCATTCGTGAAGTATTGCCCGAAATGCGCCGAAAGCAGTCAGGGTCAATATTAACTGTCACTTCAAGTTCCATAAAGGAACCTATTGATAATCTTATACTTTCAAATGTATACAGATCAGGTGTAACAAGCCTTGTCAAGAGCCTCTCCTTCCAGGTGGCAGAAGATCAGATCCGGATCAATAACCTGGTCCCTGGATTTTTTGAAACGGATCGCTTGAATGAGCTTGATCTCCGCAATTCAGGAGAATGGCGGCTCAGCCTTGAAAACGTGAGAAAGATTAATTTTGACAAGATCCCCCTTGGAAGGTATGGGGACCCTGACGAGTTTGGGAAGGCGGCCCTGTTCCTGCTTTCGTCAGCTGCTTCCTATGTGACCGGAGAGACCTTTATCATTGATGGAGGAAAAATGCGCACTGTATGGTAGCCACCCACAACCACAGGGTAAAACCGGTCACACTTAACTTTTCTGATCAATTATCAGAAGGGATCTTCCTCTTCGGATTTGAAAGGGATTTTGATTTCAGGGCGGGGCAGGTCATTGGCATCGCACTCCAGGAAGAGGGTCCCCGGCGACTTTACAGCATTTGCAGCGGTCCACAGGATCCTGAAATCCGTATTCTCTATAATGTCATTGAGGAGGGTTACCTGACCCCGCGGTTATCGGACCTTGAAGCGGGTGATACCATTTGGATCACCGAGCCCCGGGGTGAATTTACAGGAACCCACGATCCTGCAGTCTGGATCGCTACCGGGACCGGGATTGCACCCTTTTATTCCATGCTCCGGTCAGGCCTGGCCGATCAAAAGGTGCTGATCCACGGGAACCGCTACCTGGAACAGTTCCACTTCTACGACGAATTCAGCTCAGTGCTGGGAAATAACTATATCCGGTGCTGCAGTGCCGAGGAAGATGACCAGGTCTTCCATGGAAGGGTGACCGGATACCTGGGGCTGGAACCCTCCCTCAATCCCCGGTTAAAGTATTATATTTGCGGCAGTGCCGAGATGGTGGTTGATACAAGGGACCTGCTCATTGAGAAGGGGATCCCCTTCGACCATATTATCTCCGAGATATATTTCTGATCCATGCAGGAAAAACTATTTGGAAAGACGCTGGGTGAACTCAGGGAACTCTCCCTGGAACTTGGGCTTCCCGCCTACACCGGCAGGCAGATCTCCGAATGGTTGTATAAACAGGAGGTATCGCGCATCGAGGATATGACCAACCTGTCCAAGGCTGCCAGGGGCCTGCTCTCCTCCCGTTTTGACCTGGGGTTGCAGGAGCCCGTCGATGTGCAGGAATCTACCGATGGAACTAAAAAGTATCTCTTCCCCACTGCCACAGGAAAATTTATAGAGACCGCTTTTATCCCTGACAGACAACGAAATACTGTGTGCGTATCGTCCCAGGTGGGATGTAAGATGGGTTGTCTGTTTTGCATGACCGGGAAGCAGGGATTTCAGGGGAACCTTACATCCGGCGAGATCTTGAATCAGTTCAGGAGTATTCCTGAGTGGAGAACGCTCAGCAATATCGTATATATGGGCATGGGAGAACCCCTCGATAACCTTCAGGAAGTGCTGAAAAGCCTGGAAATCCTGACCTCGGAATGGGGCTTTGGATTGAGTCCGCGCCGGATCACGGTTTCTACCATCGGGATCACCCCGGCAATGCTTGAATTCCTGGAGAAAAGCCAGGCCCACCTGGCAGTCAGTCTGCATTCCCCCTTTGACGAGGATCGCCGGAAACTCATGCCCGTACAACAGGTCTACCCGCTTCAGGAGGTACTGAATGAGATCCGGTCCTGGGACTTTGGAAGACAGAGGAGGGTCTCCTTTGAATATATTCTGTTTAAAGGATTCAATGATTCAGCCGAACATGTAAATGAGCTTTCAAGAATCTTACACGGGATCCGCTGCCGCATCAACCTGATCCGTTTTCACCCCATTCCCGACACCCCCCTTGAATCTCCAGATGAAAAGACCATCCTCAATTTCAGGGAGAGGCTGACGGCCAAAGGGATCACCACCACCATCCGGGCAAGCCGGGGCCAGGATATCTGGGCTGCCTGTGGTTTGCTTTCCACCAAGAGGATGCAAAAAATGGGCTGAACCCATCGATCAATGATCCACACATCCCATTAAGGTAAAAAAGGGATGTCCTGGCTTTCTGAATTGCTTTTGTTCATTTTCCCGGTGAATTGCATGGTCTGCGGTAAAAATCTAACCGCATCCCATGAGGTGCTGTGCCTGGTTTGCGAGCATGAAATGCCCCGCACAGGATACGGGGACAGTCACGATAATCCGGTCAGCAAATTATTCTGGGGCAGGGTCCCGGTGGAGCTGGGGACTTCGTTGTTTCGCTTTGAAAAGGGTTCGGCGTACCAGGCCCTTCTTCATGATCTGAAGTACAGGGGAAACAGGAAGGCCGGGCTATACCTCGGGCGCTTGCTGGGATATGAACTGAGCCAAACCTGTTTTGTCCGTTGTGACCTGCTGGTCCCCGTTCCCTTGCATCGCCAAAGACTCAGGAAAAGGGGATATAATCAGAGTGAGATCATCTCCAGGGGGGTGTCGGAGGTGACAGGGATCCCGGTAGTTACCAACCTTTTGAAGAGATCCGTCCATGGACCTTCACAGACCTCCATGGGCCGTTATAAGCGCTTTTTGAATGTGTCGGATAATTTTCAACTGGCACGTAATCCCCCTGATGTGGAGGGCAAAAGGATCCTGCTGATCGATGATGTGGTGACCACTGGAGCCACCCTGGAAGCGTGCAGTGAGGTCCTGTTCCGCCGCTTCAGGTGCCAGGTGTATATTGCGACCGTATCCTGTGCCTGATCACCGGGGGGTAATCTTGTAGGCGGCCGTAAGGCAGAGCACATTGTGGAAATACCCCCTGTACCTGGCATAGTTCCACTCCTGGGGTGGGCGAAATGGAAATGCCGAGTAGGTGAACCTGATCCCAACCCCTGTGGTGCCATTGAACCAGTATGCAAGCCCTCCAAATACACTCAATCCAAACCGCCGGTTATCCGGATAGTTTGAAGCATTAATGGTCCCGTCCTGGTCTTCATAGGTGACCTTAAGCAGCACCTCCGGTGAGGTCCCCGCCTCCACCTGGATCCGTTCATCATAAAGGTAATGAACCGATAACGGCAACTCTATGTAGTGGTACCGGCTTCGATAAAGGGTGTAATCGTTGTCCGTTGGACCTTTATAAACACCCCTGGTCACATATTTTATCTCTGCCTGCCAGTAGATGTCATATTCAATGTACCGGTTCACAAACAGGCCGGTGGTCACGCCCAGTTTATTGTATCCGCCATAGGTATCGCCATCCACCTGTGAGGCGGTAATCCCCCCGAAAAACCCCGCATTGAATTGTTGACCGAAGGTGAGGGCAGAGATCAAACACAGGGAGCCCACCATGAACAGGGGCCTGCACGAAGCCATGAAACTCCTAATCATGAGACAATATTTTAATTAGTTCATACACCCCCGTTCCAGCTTTCTCCCTGATCACATTGATCCTTGAAAAACCGGGGACCGAAACTTCGTTGGGATCAATGACATAGATGGGTGAGGTATATGGCACATGATTGATCAACCCTGCCGCAGGATAGACATTCATTGAGGTTCCAATAATCACGAGGATCTCTGCCCTGGAGACAAGTTCCGCTGCCTGTTCAATGGCAGGAACAGCTTCACCGAACCAAACCACGTGGGGCCTGAGCTGGGACCCTTTTTCGCAAAGGTCTCCCTCTTTCAGTTCCCATCCTTCAATTTCATACACAAGGCCTGGATCCACCGTACTTCTTGATTTTCGCAGCTCACCATGCAGGTGCATCACATTTTTTGATCCGGCTCGCTCATGCAGGTCATCCACGTTCTGTGTAATGATCTGCACATCAAAATCCTTTTCCATTTCCACCAGTGCCAGGTGGCCCTTGTTCGGGCTGGTTTCAAGCAACTGCTTTCTTCTATCGTTATAGAAACGGAGCACCAAGGAGCGATCCCGGGCCCACCCTCCCGGACTGGCCACTTCATAGACATCATACTCTTCCCACAGTCCTCCCATTTCGCGAAAGGTCCTCAAGCCACTCTCGGCGCTCATTCCTGCACCCGTAAGAACAACAAGCCTCTTCATGGGTCCACCACGGTCAATGATCGGTTTTCAGGTTCAATTATTGTAAATATAAGATTTTGGCTGAACAATTAGTTTCGCTATTTTTAACTGTCCTCATACCAGGTATTTCCTGGCAGATTTTTCAAAGCCTAAATGATTGACCAGCAGACCATAAATCAAATCTTCGAGACCGCTGACATCGTGGAAGTGATTTCCGATTTCGTCACACTGAAAAAAAGCGGTGCAAATTACAAAGGATTGAGCCCATTCTCCAATGAAAAAACTCCATCATTCATGGTTTCTCCGGCCAAGGGGATTTTCAAGGATTTCAGTTCGGGAAAGGGTGGAAATGTGGTCGGATTCCTCATGGAGCATGAAAAGCTCTCCTATCCGGAAGCCCTCAGGTACCTGGCGAATAAATACAGTATCCCTGTAGAGGAGAAGGAGCTGACGGCCGATGAGATCCTGCAAAAAAATGAAAGGGAGAGCCTGATGGCGGTCACCGCTTTTGCGGCAAAGTACTTTCATGACCGGCTCGCTTCAGAAGAAGGTAAAGCCATTGGGTTGAGTTATTTTCGCAAGAGGGGTATCCGCGATGATATCATCGGGAAATTTCAGCTGGGATACAGTCCGGAAATGAGAAGCGCCTTCACCACTGAAGCTGGTAAAAATGGCTATAAGACCAGCTACCTGGTTAAAACAGGGCTCTCCATCGAGGGCGAGAACAATATTTTTGACCGCTTTGCCGGCAGGGTGATTTTTCCCATACACTCTCTCTCCGGGAATGTGATCGGTTTCGGGGGACGCACACTTCGAACCGACAAGAATGTGGCCAAATACCTCAATTCACCGGAATCGGACATTTACCACAAAAGCAGGGTATTGTATGGTCTGTTCCATGCGAAAAAGGCCATCGTATCACAGGAAGGCTGTTTCCTGGTGGAGGGATATACCGATGTCATTGCCATGCATCAGGCCGGGATCGAAAATGTGGTGGCCTCCTCCGGGACGGCACTGACCACAGAACAGATCAGGCTCATTAAGCGCTTTGCCAACAATATTACCATCCTCTATGACGGGGATGAGGCTGGTATAAAAGCTTCCTTCCGGGGCATCGATATGATCCTGGAAGAAGGAATGAACGTGAAAGTGGTGATGCTGCCCGAAGGTGAAGATCCTGACTCTTATTCACAAACACATAGCTCCTCGGAGTTCCTTGATTTCATCCGGGCCAATGAAAAGGATTTCATCTCCTTTAAAACTGAGATCCTTCTGACCGAGGCTCAACATGATCCCGTTAAAAGGGCACAACTGATCACAGATATCGTAAAATCTGTAGCAGTGATCCCGGATGGTATCCTGCGAAGTGTATTTCTGAAAGAGTGCAGTCTCCAGCTGGACGTCGAAGAACAGGTGCTCTATAACGAGGTAAACAAGATCCGGCAACGGATGCAGGAACAGAAATGGAGAAGAGAACAGCCCGGGGGCCGGGACCAGAACTTCCAGCGCGTTCCGCGGGAATTCCCCCGGACCACGCTTCCCAGTCAACCCCTGGTCCCGGGGTTTGTAGAGAATATCTTCTCGGAAGTTGAGGAGCGGGAAATAATCTATTTCCTGTTGAAATTCGGGAACCAGATGCTTCATCTGAGCAGTGAGGATAATGCGGAAATCAGTGTGGCCCATTATATTATCCGGGAAATACAGAATGATGAGCTGGAGTTTACCAACCTGGTTTACAAACAGATCTTTGAAGATGTGAAGGATATCATCGAACGCGGGGAAGAGCTGGCAGAACGGTATTTTATCTATCATGACCATTCCGGGGTGAGGGAATTGTCAGTGGATATATATACCTCCCGGTATGAGTTAAGCAAAGTTTGGAAACGCAAAGAGGCCTATGTGGAGATGCCGGGGGAAAACCTGGGATTTGAGGTCCCGAAATCACTCCTTTCCTACAAAATGATGGTCATCGAAAAAGCGTTGTCGCAGCTCAGGAAAGAGCTGGAAGATACTGAAAAGAACAGCGATTTAGAATCCCTTAACCACTTGATCGTAAGGATCCAAAGCCTTGAACAGGTGAAAAGACAACTCTCCATTGGATTAGGTGGCCGAACCATCATTCGATGATGCCTGCATGGTTTGCCTGCTGACCTGTTGTATCACTTTATGCATCCCTTTGACCAGGCCGGATTGAATGGAATGATAATCAATTATTTCCCGGTGTTGATACTGGATGACCAGGTTCAACCTCACATTGAGTGACTCCAGGCCGGGATAAAAATGTTTCTTATTCAGCCGGTAAGCCTCCCTTATCCTTCTCTTTAAAAGATTCCGGTCAACTGCTCTTTTAAACAGCCTTTTAGGAACCGAGATGACAACGCATACCGGATAAGCAGCTGCATCCGATTGGTTATAAATTATTCTGAAGGGGTGAGATACCACGCTCCTTCCCGACTGAAAGAGTGAGGAGATGGTTTTCGCCCCGGAGAGTCGCTCTCCCTTTTGAAAAGAAAATTCAGACATAAAAAAAGGGGGGATTGCTCCCCCCTCAAGTTAGTAATATTTTACATCAAGGTTTGCCGTTCACTTTATTATAATCCTTGATAAAGTTCTCCAGGGCCATGGTCATGGAGGGAGCCTGTGGCTGAGGTGCGGTAATGTCCAGCCTGAGCCCAGCTTCCTCTGCGGCTTTGGCGGTTTTAGCTCCGAATGAAGCTATTTTTGTGTCATTCTGTTTGAAATTTGGAAAATTCTGAAATAGTGACTTGATGCCTGATGGACTGTAGAATACCAGGATATCATAGTTCACATCGGCAAGGTCAGAGAGGTCGCTGCACTCGGTCCTGTAAAGCACCGCCTTTGAAAACTTAAAATTGTGCTTCTTCAGCAAGGCGGGAATTTCCTCCTTGTGTGCAGCAGAAAGTGGCACAAGGAACAATTCGTCCTTATGTTTATTCATGATGTCAATGAGGTCCTGCATCTGACCGTTTCCATAAAAGATCTTCCTTTTACGATAGACAATGTACTTCTGAAGATAGTAAGCGGTGGCCTCTGAAACACAGAAATACTTCATGGTATCCGGGATGCTGGTCCGGGTCTCTTCGGCCATCCTGAAATAATGATCAATGGATGTTTTGCTGTTAAAAATGACAGCGGAATGAGAACCGATATCGACTTTCTCCTGCCTAAAATCTCTAGCAGTAACGCCTTCCACATGAATAAACGGTCTGAAATCAATCTTCAGATTGTGTTTACTCGCTAGATCAAAATAGGGGGATTTATTATTCTCAGGCTCCGGCTGAGAAACAAGAATCTTCCTTATTCTTCCCATATACGTTCCTTTGATTAGACTCATTTAAGGGTTCCTTCTAACCACTTGTAAAATAATGCAAGAGGTGTTATTTCAAGGGCCCAAAGATACAAAAACATATAGAATATTGAAACACCTTTCTTGAAGGAAAATACCACACCCCTGATTATACGCAACAATATTCCCAGAGCAAGCGCTACCAGGGTTATCCAGAAAAACGCCCGCTGGATCGTTCCGGTGGTGAAGACCATCAGGAGAAGCAGCGGAAGCATGGCCATTCCCATTAATTTGTTAAAAATAAAAGCATTATATAAATATTCCCTGAAGATCCTGAGCCGGTTAAAAAGAAATCCTGTAAGATTCAGCACTACGATCCTGCCGAAAAAAAGACCAACCAGCAAGGCAAGGTTAAAAAAGTAAAGAGGTGCTCCTTCCTGCCCGTAAGGCGTTTGCGCAAGTCCCCGCTCCATATAACTCAGCAGGAATGCGATACTCAGGAAATAAAGCATATAAAGAATGTTGTCCAATTGCTTTTGCAGTACGCTGTTATCTTTAAACATCCGGGAGGCCACCTGGAAGTTGGCAGATGCCTGCACGGTCTGGGTAAGGATGTTCCCGTAATAGAGCTTGATCCAGGCGAAAAATCCAAGCAGAATAAAAAGGTAAATAAAGAACCAGGCGGGATTGCCTGTTTGCACTTTTGGCAACCAGCCCATCGCGCCTTCTGCGGAGCCAATGTTATTTGCAAGAGTGGACAGGTCAAAAACAGGCACGGGGTTCCTCAAGGTATCCAGGGCAACCGGTGGGGGTATGAGGACAAGATCCTGACCTGACATTTGTAATAAATTTGATCACAAATATACACATCGCTCTATCTTAAAAAAAGTTAATAGTTGGAGATAATTGAATTCTTTGTAGTTCCTTTATACCTTGAATCGATCGCTCTTGATCATCAATAAATTGACCATGAAAAGGACAAATCGCAATATCGTACTGGGCGGAGTGCTCATCATCGCATTGAGTGTGGGATTTACCACCATCGGGAACAAGGACATGGAGCTGGTAAAAAACCTGGATATCTACTATACCCTCTTCAGGGAACTCAACATGTTTTACGTGGATGAAACCGATCCTGAAAAACTGGTAACCACCAGCATTGATGCCATGCTCGCCTCACTTGATCCTTATACCACCTACATTCCCGAATCAGACATGGACGATTTTCAGTTCCAGACCACCGGGGAATACGGTGGAATCGGATCACTCATACGCAGATCCGGGGATTATGTGATCATCGCCGATCCTTATGAAGGATTTCCTGCCGCCAAATCGGGGATCCGTGCAGGTGATAAGATCCTTAAGGTAAATGGCTCCTCCACCGAAAATATGGCCATCGAATCGGTGAGTGATAAGCTGAAGGGGAAGCCAGGCACTGAACTTAAATTGACCATTGAAAGGTATGGGGAGGAGAAAATTCTTGATTTTACGCTGATAAGGGAGCAGATCTCCATTCGCAATGTTCCGTATTACGGCATGATCGATGCACAGACCGGTTATATCCGTTTATCGAATTTCACAACCGGTGCGGGCAAGGAGGTGGAAAATGCAGTGCTTGCATTGAAAGAAAATCACGGGATGAAATCCCTGGTGCTGGACCTGCGATCCAATCCCGGTGGATTATTAATTGAAGCCGTTCGGATCTGTAATCTATTCGTGCCAAAGGGCGAGTTGATTGTGAGTACCAGGGGAAAGGTAAAACAATGGGATTCTGATTATATGACCCAGCAGCAGGCCGTGGACACCCAGATGCCACTGGTCGTTCTCATAAACAGCGGTTCTGCTTCAGCCTCTGAAATCGTTGCGGGGGCTTTACAGGACCTGGACCGTGCGGTGATCGTCGGTCAGAGAACTTTTGGAAAAGGCCTGGTGCAGACTTCCAGACCCCTTAAATACAATGCCCAGCTCAAGGTGACCACTGCTAAATATTATATCCCCAGTGGACGTTGCATCCAGGCGCTCGATTACACCCATCGCAATGAGGACGGCAGCGTGGGGGTGATCCCGGACTCCCTCATTTCGGAATACAAGACCAGGAACGGCAGATTGGTTTACGACGGTGGCGGTATCCAGCCAGATTTCGAAGTGGTTCCTGAGACGCTGTCGGAAATTGCCCTCCAGCTTTATACCCAGAATATGTTATTCGATTTTGCCACCCGTTACAGGGCTTCACATAATGAAATTTCAGCCGCTGGAGTATTCTCATTGTCAATTGATGAATACAATTCATTTAAAGCTTTTGTTGAAAAACAGGGTTTCGAATTTAAAACGGCAAGTGAGCAGGCTTTCGAGGAGCTTGTGACCACCGCAAAACATGAAAAATATTATGATCTGGCCACCGACGAATTCGCTTCACTGGAGCAAATGCTGTCTCACAATAACCTGAAAGACCTGGAGACTTTCCAGGATGAGATCAGGCAGCTTCTTACAGAGGAGATTGTAAACCGTTACTATTACCACGCAGGCAGGATCCTTTCCCAGATACAGGATGACAAACAGCTGGAAAAAGCCAAGACGGTGATCCGGGAGCCTTCCCTTGTGAAAGAGGTACTTTCGGGTGAGCAGGGTGATCTCGCTGTTGCAGCAGTCTACCCTTGAATTAGTGGGCCTCCAGCCAGTTGGCCCCTTCACCCATATCCACTGTCAGGGGTACGCGAAGGGTAACTGCATTTTCCATCTTCTCCCTGACGATCAGCCTTACCCTGTCCAATTCTTCAGGGTAGACGTCGAAATTCAATTCATCATGCACCTGCAGGATCATAAAGGATTTTAATCGTTCAGCGTCGAAAGCTGCCTGGATGTCCACCATGGCAATCTTTATGACATCTGCCGCCGAACCCTGAATGGGTGAATTGATGGCGTTCCGTTCTGCATTGCCCCGGACCACTGCATTCCTGGATAGAATATCGGGAAGGACCCTGCGGCGCCCGTACATGGTTTCCACATAACCCTTTTCCCGCGCCATTCTAATGCATTGATCCATATATTCCCTGACCCCGGGATAGGTCTCAAAATAGCCGTCAATGAACTGACGCGCCTCTGATCTTGAAATATGCATCCGTTGGGATAATCCAAATGCCGAGATCCCGTAGATGATCCCGAAATTGGCCGTTTTTGCGTTGCTGCGCATCTCCCGGGTCACTGCATCCCGTCCGACCTTATAAATACTGGCCGCAGTGGCCGCATGGATATCTTCATCATTGACAAATGCTTCTATCATCTGCCCGTCACCGCTGAGGTGGGCCATAATACGGAGTTCTATCTGGGAATAGTCAGCGGAAAAGAAAATATTATTTTTCTCTCCCGGGATAAAAGCACGTCTAATCTCCCTGCCCCTTTCTTCCCGAATCGGGATATTTTGAAGGTTTGGATTGATGGAAGATAATCTACCGGTGGTAACCAGGGCCTGGTTGAAGGAGGTGTGAATTCTGCCAGTTCTCTTATTCTCAAGTTTTGGAAGTGCCTCTACATAGGTGGAGAGGAGTTTTCGTAATGACCTGTAGTCCAGCACCTTTTCAACTACAGGGTGCCTCTCTTTTAATTGAAGCAGAACCTCCTCCCCCGTAGCATATTGCTTCGTTTTGGTTTTTCTCGGATCGGTTGCGATCTTCAGTTTTTCAAAAAGAATTTCCCCCAGTTGTTTGGGGGAGCTAATGTTAAATTCGGTCCCGGCCGCTTTATATATTTCTCCCTCCAGTAAAATAATGTCACTTCTTAATGCATCAGCGAAAGTCTTCAATGACTCCACATCCAGTTTAACCCCGTGATGTTCCATTTCCATCAGCACCGGAATCAGTGGCATTTCAATCCGCTCCGCCAGTTTATCGAAACCGTTTTCCTTCAGGAGTCTTTTAAGGATCACAGCTACCTGGAGGGTAACGTCTGCATCCTCTCCAGCATACTCCCGGGCCTTTTCAACGTCCACGGACCTGAAAGAGTTTTGTCTGTTCCCCTTTTTTCCAATCAGATCCTCGATCTGAACCATGGAGTAATCAAGGTATTGTTCGGCCAGTACATTTAAATTGTGCCGTTTCTCCGGCTCCAAAAGGAAATGTGCAATCATTGTATCAAATAACTTCCCTTTCACATCTAATTCATAATTCTTTAAGATGTGCAAATCGTATTTCAGATTCTGACCGGTTTTTTCGATTTTCTCGTCAGAGAAGGGAGCTGACAGGGCGCTGATCCACTTTTTCGCCTCCAACCGGTCATCCCCGAATGCCACATAGGTGGCCTTAAATGGTTCCCAGCTAAAAGCGATTCCCACCAGCTCTGCTTCAAGGACATCCAGTCCTGTGGTCTCGGTATCAAAGCAAAATGAATCAAGTCCGGATAATTTTTCAGCCAGGGCCTTTACCCCTGCAAGATCATTCACCAGTTCATAGTGATGTTCAACCGTTTCAATGGTCCGGCGTGCGCGGCTATCTGACTCCGGGGTCACCACTACGGGTCCCCCGAAAAGAGTTCCCTGGTTGGCCGGTTCAACAGGCGTTGCGGGTGGAGCGGCATCACCAAGGATCCTCTGGGAAAGATTCCTGAATTCCAGTTCCCTGAACAGCTCCTCGAGGGCAGCTCGGTTGATCGTTCTCCTCTCCAGTTCACCAGTGGTCTGATGGACAGGGACTTCCAGTGAAATGGTTGCCAGGGCCTTTGAGAGAATTACCTGCTCGTGGGAGGTTTCCAGGTTCTCTTTTACTTTTCCCCTGACCTGTTCAATGTGTTCGTATACACCCTCCACTGAATGAAATTCCCCAATCAGTTTTTTCGCTGTTTTTTCACCAATCCCACGGGCACCAGGTATGTTGTCTGAAGCATCTCCCATCAGGGCAAGGATATCGATCACCTGGAGGGGTTGTTCCACGAGGAACTTTTCTTTCACCTCATCAGGGCCCAGAATTTCGGGCGGATTCCCGCCCCTGCCCGGCTTATACATAAAAATATGGTTCGAAACCAGCTGGGCAAAATCCTTATCAGGGGTCATCATGTAAACCGTATATCCCTCTTTTTCAGCATTTTTAGCCATTGTCCCAATCACATCATCCGCTTCAAATCCCGCCTCTTCCACTATTTGGATATTGAATCCTTCAATGAGCTTTTTGATGTAGGGCACAGACAATTTAATATCCTCGGGGGTGCTCTCCCGGTTGGCCTTATATTCTGAATACATCTCGTTCCGGAAGGTCGGGCCCGGTGGGTCAAATACCACTGCGATATGGGTCGGATTCTCCTTGCGAAGCACTTCATCCAGTGCCAGCGCAAATCCAAAAACCGTGGAGGTCGGTAACCCTTTGGAATTTGTCATCGGATTTGAAATGAATGCATAGTATGCCCTGAAAATGAGCGCATAAGCATCCAAGAGAAAAAGTTTCTTTTCCTGATTCATACAGTATTAAATGTTGTCGGAGGCGTACCACTCCGCATATGAAGTGGCCGTTTCAAAAAGTTTAACTGAGTGCAGTTCCAATCCAGGGGAAAGCAAAGATTGAATCCTGGCGACAATAAACAAAACAAGGTTTTCACAGGTAGGCTGAAAATCAAATACATGGACCTTTTCATACATCTGCCTGATGGTGGACAGTGATTTTCCCTCTGCTTCCCTGTAAACCACCAGGGAGTGATCCAGGAAATCCACCACCGGGCCTTTGATCATATGCTTCAGATCCTTAAAATCGATCACCATCCCAAATTTGGAATTATTGCTGTCGGATACAGGTACGCCTTTCAACGTTACAAATAGCCTGTATGAATGCCCGTGGATGTTTTTACAAGCACCATCGTAATTCCATAATGCATGGGCCATTTCAAAATCAAATTCCTTCGTCACCCTGATGCTCTTCATCGTTTTTTGATTATTTAGTCAATTGCACATTCACTGATACACCTCACAAGTTTGGTCAGATTTTTATGCCTGATGTAGTAAAGGGTACTTTTACCCTGCCTGCTGGAGGTGAGGATCCCCTTGTCCTTCAGGATTCCCAAATGGTGGGAAGTACTTGACTGCTCAATCTGCAATAGATTACGTATTTCAGTGACATTCAGCTTCTTGCCGTCTTGAAGATGCGCCAGAATGGCGAGTCTCATAGGATGCGATATGGCTTTGATCATGTTGACTGCCTTATCCACTTCTCTGGGCTGTAGATCTGAGAATTCCATAGGAACCGGATTATCTTTTTTTATACATATTGATCACATGCAAATATATTAATATTTAAGCTATTAAATTTGTCCTGCTGTACAGTGGTGAATTTAATACCACAATCTCTTATCTTTTTCTACCTTTGAAAATTCCTATCCCAACCAGATGAGCAAATTAGAGGAGATTAAATACCCGGTCCGGCAGGAAATGAAAGAGTTTGATAAAAGATTCAAATCTGCCGTTTCCAGCGGTGTCCCACTGGTAAATATTGTAACAGGTTACATCCTCCGCAGGAAGGGAAAGCAGATGCGGCCCCTTTTTGTCCTTCTCTCATCAAAACTTACCGGGGGCATTACCGAATCGACCTATACGGCTGCCTCCCTCATCGAATTAATGCATACCGCCACCCTGGTTCACGATGATGTGGTGGATGAATCCAATGAGCGCAGGGGTGTGTTTTCCGTCAATGCCATCTGGAAATCCAAAGTGGCGGTTCTGCTGGGTGATTACCTCCTGGCCCGGGGCCTTCTTCTGGCCGTGGAGAAAAAGGATTATAACCTTCTTGAAATCGTTTCCAACGCTTCAAAAGAGATGAGTGAAGGTGAACTCGTTCAAATACAAAAATCCAGAAGCCTAAACATCGACACCGATACCTATTACGAGGTGATCAGGAAAAAAACCGCAAGCCTGATTGCCGCCTGCACTGCCAGTGGCGCCAGCGCTGCGGGTGCAGAACAAGAGGTGATTGACCGGGTATATGAAATGGGCATCAACATTGGAATGGCCTTCCAGATTAAGGACGATCTGTTTGATTATCAGCCACATGGGTTAATTGGCAAGCCTACCGGAAATGATATAAAGGATAAAAAATTCACCCTGCCCCTCATTTATGCCCTGAACCAGGCCGAGTCCGGAAAAAGGAAGGCCATGATCAGGAAAATCCGAAACGGCAACCGAAGTCAGCGCGTGGTAAACGACGTGGTTCATTTCGTCAATGAAATGGGAGGCATTTCCTTTGCATTTGACAAGATGCATGAGTTTAAGTCAAGTGCCATGGAGATCCTGCAAAGCTTCCCAGAATCCCCTGCCCGGGATTCCCTCCGGGAGCTGGTGGAATTTACAGTCTCCCGGAATAAATAGTCCGGCCTTATTTTCTTAAAAGGTGTTCCTGTACCATTCCGGCTCTCTCCAGTCCGATCTCCCCGGCAAGCTCTTCCAGCGAAGCACTTTCAATCCCTTCAAGGGATTTGAACTTTACAAATAACTTTTCAATGCTTTTTGGCCCGATACCGGCAATCCTTTCCAGTGAGGAAGCGGTCATTGAACCAGACCTCTTTTGCCTGTGGAAGGCGATCCCAAATCGATGCGCTTCGTTTCGGAGGTTTTGAATCAGTTTTAAGGATTCTGAACTCTTATCGATATAAAGCGGGACAGGATCATCGGGAAAATAGATCTCTTCCAGCCTCTTCGCAATACCAATAATGGCGATGGTCCCGCGCAATCCAAGTTTTTCAAGGCTCTTTAATGCGGCACTAAGCTGCCCCTTCCCCCCGTCGATTATGATCAGCTGAGGCAATTGCTGCTCCTCTTCGAGCAACCTTTTGTACCTCCTGAAAACCACCTCCTCCATGGAGGCAAAATCATCAATACCTGTTACACTTTTGATATTGTAGTGCCGGTAATCTTTTTTTGAGGGTTTGCCCTGCTTAAAAACCACACAGGCAGCTACCGGGGCGCTTCCCTGCATATTGCTGTTGTCAAAACATTCAATATGAAGAGGCCTTTCATTTAACCTGAGATCTGCCTGGAGGGTAGTGAGAATCCGGTCAGCTGTGCCAGGCTGTTTTCGGGTGGTGGCCCTTTTCTTCTTTTCCAACCTGTAACTTCGGGCATTTCGTTCAGAAAGTTCCAGTAATTTCTTTTTATCTCCCCGGCGGGGCACGGTGATCCTGTTTTCAGGGAAATAGGCCTGCAGGTCTATGGGAATTATTAATTCCCTGGAGCTGCTTTCAATCCTTTGCCTCAGATCCGTGACAGCAAATGCGAGCAAATCCTCATCGGATTCATCAAGCTTCTTTTTAATCTCCACCGTGTGAGCCTGAATAACCGCACCCTTTACAACCTTTAAGAAATTCACATATGCCTCCTTCTCATCACTCACTATGCTGAATACATCCACATCGTGTATGGAAGGATTTACAATGGTGGATTTGCTCTGGTACCTGGAGAGGATCTCTATCTTCTCTTTAAACTGATTGGCCTCCTCGAACCGGAATGACGCTGCGCGTTTATCCATCTCCCCTTTCAGGTAATGAATCACCTCATTCAGGTTTCCCTTGATAATCTCCCTGATCTGTTCTATGGTTTCATCGTAATCCGCCTCGGGTTGCAATTGTTCGCAGGGTCCCTTACAATTGCCAATATGGTACTCAAGACATACCTTAAATTTCTTCTGTTGAATGTTCTCCCTTGTAAGTGAAAGTTTACAGGTTCTAAGTTGATACATCTGCCTGATGAGGGACAATAGAATTTTAACCGAATAGGCGGAAGTGTATGGCCCATAATACCTGGATCCGTCTTCCATCACGTTCCGGGTTGAAAAGACCCTGGGGAAGGGTTCCTTTTTTATACAGATCCATGGAAATGTTTTATCATCCTTGAGAAGGATGTTATAGCGGGGTTGGTGTTTTTTGATCAGGTTGTTTTCCAGCAGGAGCGCATCGGATTCACTATTCACCACGATGTGTTTTATCTCCCATATTTTATCGACCAGCACTTTGACCTTATAGGATTCAAATTTCTTTTTGTTGAAATATGAAGAGACCCGCTTTTTCAGGTTCTTTGCCTTGCCGATATAAATTATGATCCCCTTATGATCATAAAACTGATAGACTCCGGGCTGATCCGGCAAAGAGGTAATCAATGTTTGAATATGGGTTTGAACTTGCTTATCCATGACAAAATTCACCTCCGGTGGGCTTGTTTTTCCCTCCTGTGGCCCGGGACCTGGTCAAATATGCGATTCTCCGAGCCTTAAAAGGGTTAATTTTTAGTGCATTTTCTTTTATAATTGATTCATACAGAAAATGTTTAACCGACCGCCTCTTCCACGTACGGGGCATGCAAAATATTTCAATCTACGTGAAAATCCAGGCATTTATTGCCAATCTAAGCTCCCCTGAAGGAGATTATGGACTCCACGTCATATTTTTCCAATTTCCTCCTTCCGTGAAGGTCGGGCAACTCCACAAGGAATAAAACTTTCAGTACGACCCCTCCAAGTTCTTCCACCAATTTGCATCCCGCTTCAGCGGTCCCCCCTGTGGCCAGAAGATCATCCACAATCACGATCCTCTCTCCATGTTTGATGGCATCTTCATGAACCTCCAGGGCATCTTCACCGTACTCAAGCATATAATTGACTCGCCTTTTCTTATAAGGCAATTTTCCAGGCTTCCGCATCATCACCACTCCGCCACCAAGTTTTCCTGAAAGCGCCCCGGCCAACAAAAATCCGCGGGCCTCTATCCCGGCAAATTTATCATAAGAAATGATCCCGGATGCTGCGTCGGACATCAAACCTGCCATTAAATTCAATGCAATTGCCATGGATTCCCCATCCTGGAAAATGGTTGTGAGGTCCCTGAAAACAATTCCTTTCTTTGGATAATCGCTGATGGACCTTGTGCTCTTTATTAAATGCGCTATGGCTTCCTGTTTGTTCATCTTGTGGTTCCTGAATGGAATGATGAAATATAGCCCAAAATGTTCCACGTGGAACTATCGGCCCATATAAATTAATAACACACTGATATCACTTGGAGAAACACCGGAAATCCTGGAAGCCTGACCAATGGTTCCCGGCTTTAACTTGCTAAGTTTTTGCCTGGCTTCGGTAGAAAGGCTTTTCAACCTGTGATAATCAAAATTTTCATCCAACCTGATGCGTTCAAGCCTTTTGATCTTATCCGCCATCTGCCGTTCTCTGACAATATACCCTTCATACTTGATGGAAATTTCTGCCGCCTCGAGGATTTCATCCCCCCTTCTGCCGCATTCCTCGTAAAGCTTCTTTAACCCCGGGATCTCATGGATGAGGTCCCACAAAGATACCTGAGGCCGTTTTACAACTTCAATCAATTTCATTTTTTGACGCAGTGGCGAAGTCCCGGCTGAGGTAAGAAATCCATTGATCATTTCTGGTGATATGCTCGTCTCCTCCATGAACACCACCAGGGACTCGACCAGCTTTCTTTTTTCTTTAAGCAAGGCCACCCTTTCTTCGCCAGCCAATCCTATCATTGCACTAAGCTCGGTGAGCCGTTCATCGGCATTATCCTGACGAAGTAAAATCCTGTATTCAGCCCTCGAGGTGAACATCCTGTAAGGTTCATCCACCCCTTTTGTCACCAGGTCATCAATCAAAACTCCTATATATGCCTGATCCCGTCCCAGTACAAACTCCTGGTCTCCCCGTACCCTTAAACCGGCATTTATACCAGCCATCAATCCCTGCGCCCCTGCCTCTTCATAACCAGTGGTTCCATTGATCTGTCCTGCAAAATACAAGTTTGGCAAGTGTTTAGTTTCAAGTGTATGGTACAACTGGGTGGGGGGATAATAATCGTATTCGATGGCATATCCGGGTCTGAAAATTTTCACTTTCTCCAGTCCTTCCACCTGAAGGAGCGCTTTGTATTGCACCTCCCAGGGCAATGAGGATGAAAACCCATTGATGTAATATTCCACTGTATTCAATCCTTCGGGTTCCAGGAATAACTGGTGCTGCTCCTTTTCGGAAAATGTAACAATCTTGTCCTCTATGCTCGGACAATACCGAGGACCGATGCTCTCAATGGTACCATTAAACATGGGGCTCTGATCAAAACCCTTTTCCAGTTCTGAGTGGACGGTAAGGTTTGTATAGGCTATGTAACAGCTTTTATGATTGGTGTAGTCTACCTGGTGATCCAGGTAGCTGAATTTCCTCTGCTCCTTGTCCCCCGGCTGTTCCTGCAATTTCTTAAAATCGATGCTTCTGCCATCAATTCTTGCCGGCGTCCCGGTTTTCATCCTGCCCACCTCAAATCCGTGATCCCTGAGCTGTTCGCTCAATCCGTAGGCCGGGGGCTCTCCCATTCTTCCGCCCTGCAATTTGACACTCCCCACATGGATTAATCCGTTGATAAATGTACCCGCGGTAAGGATCACTTTCCTGGAGTAAAATCTTATTCCCATTCCAGTCTCCACACCCCTTACCTTCCCCTCCTCAATCACAAGGCTTGTAACTTTATCCTGCCAGAACTCAAGCTTTTCAATTCCCTCAAGGACTTTTCTCCACTCCAAAGTAAAGGTTGCCCTGTCACACTGTGCCCTGGGGCTCCACATGGCCGGACCCTTGCTTCTGTTCAACATCCTGAACTGGATCATGGACCGGTCGGTGACAATGCCAGAATAACCTCCAATTGCGTCTATCTCCCTGATTATCTGCCCCTTAGCAACTCCCCCCATGGCCGGATTGCATGACATCTGTGCAAATTTTGTCATATCCATGGTGATCAACAGGGTTCTGCAACCCATATTGCCCGCAGCAGAAGCAGCCTCGCAGCCCGCATGCCCGCCGCCTACCACAATCACGTCATATTCTGAATTCATTCTTAACCAGTTTCAACCACAAATGTAATGCTTCATTTTCCTTTTCCCGCATCCCCTCCTTCTCCGCTGACGATCCATCGTGATATCCCATGAGGTGCAGCACCCCATGGATCATCACCCTTCTTAGTTCTTCCCCCATGCTGACACGGTAAAATTCAGCATTCTCCATCACCTGATCAATGCTGATAAAAATATCTCCTGAAGTGATGTTTTCATCGCCATACTCAAAAGTGATAACGTCTGTAAAATGATTGTGGTTCAAATATTCCTGGTTCATGAGCCTGAGCTGCTCATTGGAAGTAAAAATAAAATTCAGGGGACCCTGAATTTTTCCTTCGGATTCGATCCATTGGCGAATCCACTTTTTATGCCTGATCTTCTTTTCTAAATCAAATGAAATTCCTTCACTATGAAAGCATATTGCCACTATAATTTGAACTTAAGCTCGACAATGCGCCCCTGGTCCAGGTAAAGAATCTCATCGGAAAGCCGCTCCATAAGGAAGATTCCTCTCCCGTTGATCTTCTCCAGGTTCTCCGGTGCCGTTGGATCCGGCACATTCTTGTGGTCAAATCCCTTGCCCTGATCCTCTATATGGACCTTCAACTCTTTCTCCTCAAGACGAATCTTAATGGACACTTTCTTATTTGGATCGGAATTGTTCCCGTGAATAATGGCATTATTCGTAGCCTCCATGGTAGCAACCAGCACATTTCCATACACCTCATCACTCAGATCAAGTTCAAGCGAGAGATCGTCAATTGCTTTTTCCACCAATCTCAGGTTCCCAATTTCAGAGGGAATATTAAGGTCTTTTATCATAGTAATTCCTGTGGACGGTTCTTATACGGTGGTACCCCTCCAAAGGTTCCAAAAAAAGATTATTTGCTAAGCCACTCTTCAGGATTTAGAATGCTTCGTTCCTGCCAGACCTCCAGATGGACCATTGAAATATCCTTTTTGTCATCGGAAAAAGCTTCTCCTATGACCTCTTTTGTAAGCACTTTATCCCCTGTTTTTACCCTCACATTCACCAGGTTCTGATACACAGACAAAAATTCACCGTGCCTGATAAGTACCGTATAGTTTGCTCCCAGGATGGCGAACACTTTTGTCACATCTCCTTCAAAAATTGCCCTTACTTCAGTACCCGCAGCACTGTGGATGTCGATCCCATTATTCTTTACACTTGATCCCACCAAACCCGGAAATTCATGGTCCCCGAACCCGGTGGTGATGATTCCCCTGTCCACAGGCCAGGGAAGCTTTCCCTTATTCCTTTTGAAATCATTCCCCACAAGCTCCTGCTCCGGGGTAAGAGCTGCATATATATTGGAAGAATTCAGTTTTCTTGCCTCTTCCTCTATAATCTCCCTTATCTTCGTTTCCAGCTCCCTGGCAATCCTCTCCTTCTCTTCGATCTCCTTTTTTAACCTGCTCTCCTGCCTTTTTAATTCATTCACCATTCCGGCCTGTTCGCTTCTCTGGCTTTCAAGCTTCCCCTGTTCACTCTCCTTCTCCTCAAGCACCGCGAGTTTATCACTCTTTAGTCCGTTCAGCTCCTCCTTTTTCTGAGCCAGCGTGATGATCAGGGCCTCAATTTCAGCGGCCTTTTTCACCCTGTACTCACTAATATACTTGAGGTATTTATACCTTTGATAAGATTGTGAAATTGTCGTCCCGGCCAGGATATACATCAGCTTCTCATAGTTGGTGTGGTTCCTGTAAGCATAATAGATCAACCGGGCATACTCCTCCCGGTTCTTCTCGTTCTCACTGGTAAGCTTGCGTATCTGGCTCTCTGTTTCAGCAATATCTGTATTGATCAATCCCACCTCCTGTTCCAGTGTCTTGATTAACCGGTCCCTTGAGCTGATCCCCTGTTGAAGGATTCGAATGCGCTGTGCGGAACTGCTTCTTTTTTCAGCTGTTTTTTCCATCAGTTCCCTGGCCAGCTTGATATCGTCAAAGGCCCTCTGCTTTTGCTGCTGCAGATCCTCCTTTGTTTGACCTGAGAGGTGGGCCACCACGAGGGCCCCAAAAAAGAAAAAAGCCAATACTCTTCTCATCTCAATTCTGTAAAGGTATATTTCCTGGGATTCACATCCATTTTAATCTCCAGCGGCCGATTATAAGTCACGGCTCCCCCCTTTGTCAAAATCTCAAATTCTGTAATCATAAAGTTCGAATATACTTTAAATCCGTCATCTACCCTTTCTCCATTAAGGAATGACCTGGTCCGCTGGTGATAGAAATCAAACCGTGTCAGCTGCAAAAGATCCCGGTTTAAGTACAATCTCTTTTTAATATATTCCTCGTCAAAATCAAACTCAATGGTTTTTTCCATGTCATCACGAGCCAGCTCCATGTCATCACACAGGTAATACCTGCTGACCAGGTTCTGTAAATCCCTGAAATTTACGGGATACTGGTATCCAAAACGCCTTTCTAAAGGTGCCCGGTATACAATTCGGTTTAACCTGTTGATCACTTTGATGGAATCGCTCATGACACTGGCCCTTAGGATCTCATATCCGCTGTTTACAGCCGAAAGGTACAGGATGGAATCCTTCCTGGAATAAAGGGTCAGCGTCACCTCATACCTTTCACCATCAAATATCAGCATGGCCTCCGCCTTGCTGATGAGGATACTCTGAATGGTATCCAGCGCCACACACTGCGATGCAAGCCCTTTAACTCCTTTTATCTCGGGAATATCTGCTTTCTGAATCTCTTTTACCGTCCTGCACTGGTAAAAGAGAAGTCCCATTGCCACAAGTATCAGCCACAGGCCCCTATTCATCACCAGTGCTTTTAAGCCTCTCTATTTTCTCCTCCAGATTATCCTGGTCTCCACCAAGAAGGATTGCCTTTCGGTAATAGGCTTCAGCGACCTTGTAGCTTTCCAGGGCCATCTGAATGTCGCCAGCGTGTTCATTCACCTCCGGATCATTTTCCCCTCCCTTCTGAAGGGCATCCAGGATATATTGCTCTGCCTCATCAAACTTCTTCAGCTTGAAAAGCACCCAGGCATAAGTGTCCAGGAAGGTGGCGTTTCCGGGATTGTTGGTAATGGCCCGTTTGCTCCATTCCCTGGCCCTTTCGAGTTTAGCCCCCCTTTCTGCCAGGTAATAACTGTAATTATTCAATACCGTAAAGTTGTCCGGTTCATCGGCGATCAGCGCCTCAAACAATGAATCCGACCTGGCAAAATCCTCAAGCCTGTAGAAGGCCTCTGCATACAACATCCTGGCCTGTGATGCGTACTCAATGGCAGAGAATCCCTTAAACGAAATCCCTTTAAAATTCTCAATGAGCAATTCATAATCACCTTTGTCGTAATAACCGATTCCCCTGAAAAAACGGATGTCCACACTGTCAGGGTAATACCCGAGGGCCTGTCCCGAGATCAGGATCAATTCTTCATTCAAAGACGCCGCATTGGCAAGAAGAATGGCCTGCATGTAGATCGGATAGCTTCCCCTGTTGGACTCCAGGTAGGTTTTCAGTTCAAAATAGGCCTCCTTGTACCTGCGCACTGCGATATAAAATTCTGTGGCCATCAAGCGGCCATCCGATTCCCCTGGATACACTTCCAAAAAGACCTGCACCAGATTTTCAAGTTCGTCGGGGTAGTTCTGTAGAAATTTCTCATCTGAAAGGTAGTAGGACATGATGGCCATCTTCCTTTTCAAATCGATCTGGTCGCTCCTGAATGAGCTGGCCAGGTACCTGAAACTGCTCCGGTAATCCTCTTTTTTCCGATAGTAATCCGTGAGGTTGGTAAGCGCGAAGATGTTGGTGCTGTCAATCTCCAGAATTTCCAGGTAATATTCCGCGGCATCCTCTTCCATTCCGCTTTTCATGCTGAGCTCTGCAGCTGCAATCCTGAACTGGATCGTCTCGGGAAAAAGGTTCATCACCTTCTCAATCTCCTGCCTTGCCAGGTCATAATTTTCTTCACTTTCATAGATGGAGGCCTTCAGAAGGGTGATCTTCTCACTGAAACCCCTCTCTTTTTCGATTCCTTCCAGCAACCTGATCGATTTCCCTACCTTTCCCTGCGCAAAGTAAACCGTGGCCAACTGGTACTCCCACTCCACCTCATCGGGATCACTCTTGTGTTTCTCCTTCAAAATACCTGCAAGGGTTTCATAATCTTCCACAGCACCAAGGGCATTTGCATAAGCAAGGGTATACCATTGGTTGGCGGGATCAAGTGAGTAAGCTTTTTCGAGATTTTCCCTTGCCAGGTCCGGCTGTTGGGACATCAGGTAGATGGTCCCCAGTTCATAATACGCCACCGCGCAATCTGGTTTATCGCCGATCACAAGCCCGTAAAGTTTCACCGCCTCAGAAAAATTCCCAAGGTTCTTTTGCTTGACCGCTTCGATAAGGGCATACTGATAGTCGTCATTCCCTTCTTTCTCCTGTCCTGCACAGTGCATGCCGCCCCAGAGCAGCCAACCAATGAACAATATCAGGATCCCTCTTCCTTTTTTCATTCCATCTATTCCTCTTCCAATCATTATCCTAACGAAATTTATCCTCTTCCCGTATGTCCGAACCCACCGGCGCCCCTTTCAGAATCTTCCAGTGAATCGACCTGGCTCCAAGAAATCTTTTCCACCTTATTGACCACCATCTGGCAAATGCGTTCCCCGTCATTGACCACAAAATCCAGGTCGGAAAGGTTGATCAGGATGATTCCGATCTCCCCCCTGTAGTCGGCATCAATGGTGCCTGGCGTGTTCACCACAGATATACCCTTTTTAAGGGAGAGTCCGCTTCTGGGCCGGATCTGAGCCTCAAAACCCTCAGGAAGCTCCATAAACAATCCGGTGGGAATCAATCTCCGCTCAAGTGGCTTCAATGTAACCGGTGAATCAAGGTTTGCCCTCAGGTCCATCCCAGCCGACAGGGGGGTACTGTATTCCGGGAGTGGGTGCCTGGAGCGGTTCACAATCTTTACCTCCATATCATTATCCGTATTTATAGCTATTAAAGGTGCTCCTTTCTCTTACGAATATCACCACACTGAACAGGAGCATCAGGATCAATCCGGTCATGTCCGAATATTTAAAGAGTTCATGCAAAAATAGTTCATTGGTAAAATATATCACCAATGCAAAGGCCATATAACCCATAATTCGTCCGGTCCTGTAAGGTACCGGATAATATTTGCGCGACCAAAGATAAGACAGCACCACCATGACACTGTAGCAGAGGAGGTGGGCCCAGGCCGAAGCCACGTATCCGTACCTGGGGATAAATACCACATTGACCACCACCGTAATCAGGGCCCCAAGGATAACCAGCAGCGCGCCGATCATGGTTTTATTGGTCAGTTTATACCAGATGGAAAGGTTGAAGAAGATCCCCATGATCAGGTTGGCCATGAGGATCACCGGTACAATGTGGGCCCCTTCCCTGAAATCTTTTCCGATGAAAAGGATGAAATAATCCAGGTAGAGATTTACAAGCAGGAAGATGAACAATCCCGCCACCACGAAAAAAGTCATGATATCGGCATACAACCTCCGTGCGTTCTCTTCTCCCGATTTGGAGAAGAAAAAAGGTTCCGCCGCATATTTAAACATCTGGACAAACAGGGTCATCAGCACCGCCAGCTTGTAATTGGCCCCGTATATACCCAACAGTTCCATGGGATTCTGATCCGGGGGGATCAGGTGCTTTAGCAGGATCCTGTCCAGCGCCTCGTTCACCGTCCCTGCCAAACCTGCCACCAGCAATGGATAGGAATATCTGAACAGGATAGCCAGCATCTTTCGGTCGAAGGTTGACCTGAAGGCAGCAAGGATCTCCGTGGAGAGTAAAATGAGCTTGATCATTGATGCCACCAGGTTAGATATCAATACATAACCCACTCCGATATCGGCCTTATATACCAGCGAAACCAGCGAAGAATCCAGGTGCCTCGGACAATAGTAGAGAAAGAACAGGTTGAGTGCAATGTTAACCGAAACCTCCACGATGCGGATTACGGCATATTTAACCACCCTGTTGTACAACCGGATCCTGGCAAAGGGGATGGCGGTGAATGCATCTAAACCCACGATGATCGCCAGCCACCTGATGTATTCAGGATTGGCCCCATACCCCAGGATCCCGCTGACTGCCCCTCCCCAAATCCACATGATGACAATGAAAAGGGAAGAGGTGATGAACAGGGAACCAAGTACCGTAGCATACACCTTCTCCTTCTGTTCGGAGTTGCTGGCATACCTGAAATAACCTGTCTCCATCCCGTAGGTAAGGATCACGATCAGGAATACCACATAAGCATATAGCTCTGTGATCACCCCGTAGGTGGCTTTCTCGAACACCCGGGTGTAAAATGGGGTAAGCAACAGGTAATTGAGGAGCCTGGGTAAAACTATTCCCAGTCCGTATACCGCAGTCTGCCCGAAGAGTTGCTTAATGGGATTTTTCAAGTGCTGGACAAAATTTTGTAAAAGTACTATTATCTGCCGGATAAGGAAGATTATTCGTCCGTAGATCTCCTGTTGAAAAGGAGGTACCCGAAACTGAGCTGAAGAACCCAGGGTTTTTCTTCTTCGGTGATGTAACCCACATGCAATGAGATGGGACCTGCCACCGAAACATAGTTTACGGAAGCATTGAAAATGGTCTTCATCCTGTTGAAGAAGGTTCCCCTGTAAGCCTCATTGAATGCATCACGAAGGATTTCCTGCACCGGGAAGAAGGCATAGACCTCGGCCTTCAAATGAATTTGTTTATTGATGGTGTAAAGAGGCATCAGGCCCGCCGCAATGAACTGATGCGCCCGGTATCCCTCCATAAACAGCCCATTGGTAATGATATTTGGACTAAATACCGGGGCCTCTATTATGGTTGAAAAATAATTGCTCAACAATGGTTTAAAGGTAGCCTTTACTTGAAAGTAATAACCCAGGCTAAAGGCGCCCTTTAAAGGCAGGAGGCCCCGATCCTCATAATCAGCCGAGAACCAGACAAAGCGCAATAATTCATTTTCCACATTGCTGGAGGTGGATCCCGGATGATAGGACTCATTACCGTAACCGATGCGCAATGCCGCTTTCCGGTAACTCCCCTCGGTGGCAAACTGCTTGTTGTTCAGTGTGTTTTTCTCGGATGCCACGTAGAGTGACATGAGGTCCACTTTAGACAGATCGGAAGTATCACTTGATGAAACATCGCTGGTCATGTAGTAAACCTCCTTGTTCCTGCCGATCCCCAGCCCACCTTTTACCACCCCATTGATGGAGTAGGGCATGCCCACATCAAACCTGAAGTTGATCTCATCTTCTGTAATATATGACGGTTTCAGGTCTTCAAAGAAGAAGTTTGTGTTGAAGGTGTTGTAATCAAATCCATTGTAATTGAAACTTCCCTGGAAATAAAGCGGGATCCGGGAGGGATAATCAAACCGAAGTCCCACATTCACACCGTTGTACAGCCTTCCGAACTGGATACTTCCTTTCAGGTGGCTGCTCACCTCAGAAATAGCCCTGTAACTGAATCCCAGGTAGGTCTGGGCCAGCCCTGTGGTTGAGAAAAAGAGTCCAAACCGGGCTTCCAGTGGCGCCTGGGGAATAACCCTGAGCCTGAGTATGAAAAGGCTGTCTGTTCCTCCAAAAACGGCCCGGGGATAGAGGTAAAGGAGGCTTTTGTCATTGGCCAGTTTCAGATACTCTGTTTTCAATTCTTCAATCCCAATGGTCGAATCCCTCTTCCTGAGGCTTTTTTCCACGTAGGTCTCCTGTGCCTCATTCAGGCCCTCTATGGAAATTCCCTTAAATACCAATGGCGGCCAGGATTCACGAAAAGCCTCCCTTCTTATTTCCAGCGCAATAGAATCACCCTCCTGCCTGTGCACCAGGCCCTTAATGCTGTCCATTTTAGACAGGGCCGTGCGGTAGCCCACATCGATAAATTGATCCAGTTTATCAAAGGCAAGCAGAGACTCTTTCTTCAAATCCATGTCCAGCAATATCCCTTCCCTGGGATCGATCCTGTAACTGGAGTGTTTCATGACGATGTTCTCAATCTGGCCCAGGATATCAAGTTCATCGGGAGGGGAATTGCCTTCTGCAGCCTTGGATCCAATGATCACGTCAGGGTGGAAACTTTCCTTTACATGATTGATGGGAAAATTGTTATAGATCCCTCCATCATACATGATGTTCCCATCCATCAAAATGGGCCTGAAATAGAGGGGCACCGTCATGGACGCCCGCACAGCCTGAGCCAGATCACCTTTCCTGAAAACGGTCTCCCTGTTGTTACTGATATCCGCACCGTTGCAAAGGAACGGGACAAAAAGGTTGTCGAAATCATACCCGGCCGCAGCGCTGGCCCTTGAGAACAGCTCCATGAAAGCAAAATCCATTAAATAATTTGGGATCACGCTCAGGGGAAGCCTCGTCTTAGGGATGGTGTCCTTGAGGTCCAGCCCCAGGCTCAACAGGTCGGGTCCCGGGAATTCAGCTTTAAAGTAGTATTTGTACTTCTCCTCCAGGTCCCCGCTCATCCAGTACGTGAACTCCTCAGACTTGATGATTTCGATCATTTCATCTGTGGTCAGGCCCATGGCGTAGAGCCCCCCGATGATCGCACCCATGGAGGTCCCCCCCACATAATCGATGGGTATATGGTTTTCTTCAAGAGCCCTGATTACCCCGATGTGGGCAAGCCCCTTTGCCCCCCCGCCACTCAGCACCAGTCCCACAGATTGTCCCTGCAGCAACAACGGAACAAATCCAATCAGCATGAGAATGGAGCACTTTTTAAACATTCATCCTATCTTTGCGATGCAATTCGTTTTTAAAATTACATGATTTATGCTGAAGAAGTATCTAATTATCCTGCTGGTTTCCCTTTTTCCCGGCTATTTTTCCTTCTGTGCTCATGCTCAGAACAGGAATACTGAATCCGGGCAACGGATCAAAATTGAAACATCCCTTGGAACCATCGTGATCAAACTTTACAACGAAACACCCTTACACCGCGACAACATGATCAAACTGATCGGGGAGGATTTTTACAAGGATCAGCTATTTCACAGGGTGATTAAGAATTTTATGATACAGGGAGGGGATCCCCAATCGGTGGGTGCGGCAAAGGGAGAGATCCTGGGAAATGGAGGTCCGGACTACACCATCCCGGCCGAATTCAACCCTGCGCTGTACCATAAAAAGGGGGCATTGGCCGCCGCCAGGCAGGGAGACCAGTTAAATCCGGAAAAAGCCTCATCAGGATCCCAGTTTTATATTGTGCAGGGTCGCACTTTTTCCATCGATGAGCTCAACCAGATGGTACAACGCGGAATGCCTACTCCCAGCAGTGAAGCCATTGAAATCTATACTACAGTGGGAGGCACCCCTCACCTGGACGGTTCTTATACCGTTTTCGGAGAGGTGTTGGAAGGGCTTGATGTGTTGGACCGCATTGCTGCCGTGAAAACCGATGGCCATAACCGACCCCTTGAAGATGTGGTATTTTCTATCTCCCTGGTGAAGTAACCATTGATTTTTTTACCTTTGTAGCTCTAATTCAACTATATATGCTTCATAAAATAGATGTGATCCTGGAGGAGGCCAGGCAATTCGATGCCCACACAAAGGAGGAGATCGAACAATTCAGGATCAGGTACCTTGGAAAAAAAGGGTTGCTCGCTGAACTTTTCAGGGATTTTAAAGAGGTTCCGGCAGCGCAGAAAAAGGAGGTGGGTCATAAGATCAATCTACTGAAGCAATATATCTCCGAAAAGGTGGATTCGTTGATGGCCTCCACCACGGAGGGACCATCCGAAGATTCGGCTCCCGATCTTACACTGCCCGGCCCCCCGATGGAGATTGGTTCCAGACATCCCATTTCCATTGTGAGGAACCAGATCATTGAAATTTTTTCAAGGCTGGGTTACTCCATTTCGGAAGGACCGGAAATAGAGGATGACTGGCATGTTTTTTCGGCCCTCAATTTCCCGCCCGAACACCCGGCACGCGATATGCAGGATACCTTCTTCGTGGAAAAGGATCCTGATATCATGCTCCGAACCCATACCTCTTCCGTGCAGGTACGCGTCATGGAGAAAGAACAGCCGCCCATCCGTACCATTTCCCCCGGCAGGGTATTCAGAAATGAAGCCATCTCGGCGAGGGCACACTGTATCTTTCACCAGGTAGAAGGCCTCTACATCGATGAAAATGTATCATTTGCCGATCTGAAGCAGACGTTGTTATTCTTTGCCAGGGAGATGTTTGGACAGAATGTTGAAATAAGACTAAGGCCCTCATACTTTCCATTTACCGAACCATCTGCTGAAATGGATATCAGTTGTCAGATCTGCGGGGGCAAAGGTTGTAATGTGTGTAAGTATACCGGCTGGCTGGAAATACTTGGTTGCGGCATGGTGGACCCCAACGTCCTTGAGTTCAATCAAATCGATTCTGTGAAATATACAGGATTTGCTTTTGGGATGGGCATTGAAAGGGTGGCCATGCTAAAGTACCAGGTAAGGGACCTTCGCCTCTATTTTGAGAACGACATCCGTTTCCTCGAACAGTTCAGGGCCGCCTATTAAATCCCGTTCCTGGCCTGGTCGTCAGCACCTCTTTTTCAGTAGCTATTCCTCAAGGATGATCTCGTGGGAGATGGGAAAATCTTTGGAATAGTTTGCGGAAACTCCACAATACTTTGTGGAGGAAAGAGTGACCGCTTTTTCAACATTTTTCAGGTTGACCCCTTTCCCTTTAACCCGGTAGATGACTTTCATCCCCATAAATTTCTTGGGGTGCTCCTCGGATACATCTCCTTCAACTTCCACCGTCAGCGATTCAACCTCCTCCCTCATCTTCTTCAGGATTGCCGCCACATCCATCCCGGTGCATCCTGCCAGTGCAACCATCATGAGCAATTTAGGCCTGGGGCCCATGTTCTTGCCCCCATGTTCCACCGCGGTATCCATGTAGATCTTGTGCCCGTCCACATCCGCTTCAAAAGCCAGATCATTCAACCAGAAAGCTTTAATCGTTTCCTTCATCAGTCTAAGTTTTCAATTTTTATTTGCTTAATTTCGAACATTAATTCAATCTTCATGGTACAGTTTCCAATTCTCCATGACTGCGACTCCTGCGTCACTAAAAAACATCCCCTGTTCAGGTACCTGACCGCCGAAGAACTGGAAGATGTTTCCCTGAACAGAGAAACTGAAACCTATAAAAGAGGTTCTATCATCTACCAGGAAGGTCACCGCATGAAAGGATTTTATTGCGTCCAGTCAGGCATTATAAAGATATACAAATCCGGCTTCGATGGAAAGGAACAAATCATCCGATTTGCCAAATCCGGTGATATAATCGGTTACCGTTCGGTGGTGAGCAATGAACCTGCCTGTACCACCACCGAAGTGCTGGAGGACTCAAAGGTGTGTCATATTCCAACACATATCCTGCTTAACCTGGTAAGAAACAATGGTGATTTTGCCGTAGAGCTAATGAAGCTTACGTGCAAGGAGCTGGGCGAGGCCAATTCCTACCTCACCGATGTCGTTCAGAAAACAGTAAAAGAGCGCCTGGCCGAGATCCTGTTGCATCTGCAGGCCGAATTTGGTGAAGATCCTGACCGGGTCCTGAAGATCTCCCTGACCCGTGAAGAACTCTCGAATATCGTGGGCACGGCCACCGAATCCATCATCCGGTTTCTGTCGGAATTTAAAAACGAAGGATTGATCGAATTAAAGGGGAGAAAAATAAAAATCCTGGACCGGCCAGGATTGAAGCAAATTGCCAATAATTAAGGATCATCATTCCACAACCTTCCCGATCACAATGTGGGCCAATAGCCCAACCACCACGAGTATGAGGCTGAGGGAAAGATTTGTATTGGTCTGAACCTGGGTAAAGACTGCAACCCCAAGGATGATCACTCCTGCCAGAATAACCAGAAGTCCTGCATTTTTCAATAACTCTTTTAACATATCTGCGGGTATATATGAAGCTTCTCCCCCCGCAAGGCAGATCGGCTCCTATCCTTAATTACTTATTTCTATTCTCTTTACAGATTCTATTCCTCACAAATATATAAAAATATCAGAATAAAAAGTTCTGGCTATCTCTATATTTGCCAAGGTGTTCATAGGCATTCCTTGTGACCTCCCTTCCCCTCGGGGTACGTTTGATATAACCCTCCTTGATCAGGAAAGGCTCATATACTTCTTCGATGGTACCGGCTTCTTCACCAACTGCTGTGGCAATGGTATTGAGTCCCACGGGTCCGCCCTGAAACTTTTCGATGATGGTCAGCAGGATCTTGTTGTCCATTTCATCCAATCCCGACTGGTCTATATTCAACGCATCCAGGCCATACCTGGTGATCTTCATATCGATGATCCCATTGCCCTTAACCTGGGCAAAATCTCTGATCCGCCTCAACAAAGCATTGGCGATACGGGGCGTACCACGGCTCCGCGAGGCAATTTCCATAGCGGCATCCTTTTCGATCTCAACCTTTAGAATCCGGGACGAGCGGTTAACGATTCCGGTGAGTACCCTTGCGTCATAGTACTCCAGCAATGAATTAATACCAAACCTTGCACGCAGCGGTCCTGTGAGAAGTCCCGACCTGGTGGTCGCACCGATGAGGGTAAACGGCTGCAGGGTGAGCTGGACAGACCTGGCGGCCGGTCCCTTATCGATCATGATATCGATGCAATAATCCTCCATGGCCGAATAGAGGTACTCCTCCACCACCGGTGAGAGCCTGTGAATCTCATCGATGAAAAGCACATCGCCCTCTTCAAGCCCGGTAAGCAATCCCGCAAGATCGCCCGGTTTATCAAGCACCGGACCAGAGGTGATCTTGATCCCCACTTCCATTTCGTTGGCAATGATGTGGGCAAGGGTGGTCTTTCCCAGTCCGGGGGGACCATGCAAAAGGACATGGTCAAGGGCTTCGTCCCTCAACCTTGCTGCTTCCACAAACACCTTCAGGTTTTCCACAACTTTTTCCTGTCCGTCAAAATCAGAAAAGATTCCCGGCCTGAGCCTGGCTTCAATTTCCATATCGGCTTCAGATAATTGCTTATCCCTGAATTCGAATTCTTCTGTCATTGCAAAATCAGCGAATTAAAGTTACATCACTATCAGGCAAATTGATCCTGATCCCGTTGATCCTTTGTTCCACATCGTTTTTGTAGGAGATTGTCATCAACAGGTTCCCCTCCTCATCATATTTCTTCCAGTTCTTTTCACGGATTCCCATCTCATAATACTGTTCCTCCTTTATTGCTCCTGAAGGATAGAAGTATTTGTGCTTTTTATCTGGATTACCCTGTGAGTAATTGCCTTCATAGCTGAGCGTTCCATCCTTGTAGAAATAGTTCCAGGGACCTTCCCTGAGCCCGATCACATAACGGCCCCGTTCCTCATGGTCACCTACCTGGTAGATCCACTCTCCCTCCATTTCACCACTGATATAATCGCCCTTTGTTAAAATATTTCCGCCCGTATCATATTCCACAAACATCCCATCTTCCCTTCCATTAAAGTAACTCTCTTCCCTCCAGGTATTTCCATTGGGATAATACCAGGTCCAAAGACCCTGGTACCGGCCCCTCTCAAACCTTCCCTTCTGTTCTATCCCTCCACTTCGGAAATAGAAGGTCCAGGTACCCGAAGGCTGGTTATCCTGATAGGTACCCCTGGCCCTGACCTCTCCTGTGGGGTAAAATTCAGTCCAACCTCCCATCTTAATTCCCTGGTCATCAATAATTCCTTCTGAAATCTTCTGACCAAGTTCATTATAAAGATAGGCATTCTCCACCGTTCCTGTGGTATCATAAAACCTGTGAATGCCCACAGGGACACCCTCCTTATATCCGCCTGTAAATATTAACCTCCCCTCTTCATCATAGGTGCTTTTCATATCCAGGAGCTCCCGCATATCCTCATCGATCTCCTCCATGATCTTCCCCCGTTCATACCTCATGGCCATCAACAGTTCCCCTCTTCCGTCAAACTCCCTGTAATACCCGTGAAGCTTGTCATCCAGGTAATTCTCTTCTTTTTTAATTTTACCATTTTCGTAATATTCCCGGTATGTCCCCTGCTTTCTTCCTTCGGAATCGATCCGGTTCACGCGTTCACGATTTACCATGTAGTTGTCCTTGTACTCCTCCACGGTCATGATTGTACTGTCCTTTGTAAACTCCCTTGACAATCCCTGTTTTTTACCGCCCTTGTAAAACACCATATACCTTAACTCACCGGTTGGATAGAAATAGTATGAATTTCCCTCCTTTTTTCCATTCACGTAAAGCTCTCTGGATATTTCGGTGGGTTGGCCCGGATTCAAAGGGTTATCATAGGAATAGGAGATAGAATAACCGCTCTTTTCTCCGATCTTGTAGTTGATCCTCTGGGTAAGTTCTCCTGCCTGGTTGTAAAAATTCCATGTGCTGTCCAGTAAAAAATTGGTCCTTTTGCCCTCCGATTTTATAACTCCTGTGATATAATAGCTTTTCCAGAATCCGTCAGGTTTTTCATCCCTCATGATACCTTCGGTAGAAACCTGGCCGTTGGGATATAAGATCTGAACAAAACGGGTATCCTCATTGCCTTCCTGCCCGCTCAGTGGATCCATCCACAGCATGAGGCATGACAACAACAAAACGATTCCTTTTACCCTTGTGTGCATAGATATATCATTACAATCGAAGGCTCTCTGAAATTTCCAGCATCCTTACTATGGATCCCCTGGCCCTATCCATCAATTTCTGTTCCAAAGTTATTTCAGGCAGTTCATACTTCAAAGTATTATAAATCTTTTTCAATGAAATAAGCTTCATATACCGGCAATCGTTGCAGGCGCAGGTCGAATCTTTTGGAGGAGCGGGAATGAAAGTTTTATGAGGACTCTCCTTCCTCATCTGGTGCAGGATCCCCGATTCGGTGGCCACTATAAATTTCATCCCGGGATTCTTGATCGAATAATTCAGAAGTGAAGTGGTTGACCCAATGTGATCGGCCACGATCAGGATCGGCTTCTCACATTCCGGATGGGCTATAATCTGTGCATCAGGATTATCTTTTTTAAGCTCCAGTATCCTCTCCAGGCTGAACTCTTCATGTACATGGCATGCACCGTCCCATATCACCATCTTCCTTCCTGTTACACTCTGGATATAGTTTCCCAGGTTTCTGTCCGGTGCAAAAATGATCTTCTCCTCCTCGGGAAGGCTCTGGACAATTTGCAGTGCGTTTGTGGAAGTGCAAATTATATCGGTCATCGCTTTAATCTCGGCAGTGGTATTTACATAGGAGATCACAGTATGACCCGGATACTTTTTCTTAAAGGCAGCAAATTCCTCCGGTGGGCATGAATCTGCAAGCGAACACCCTGCCTGCAGATCCGGGATCAGCACCTTTTTATCAGGCGCCAGGATCTTGGCTGTTTCAGCCATAAAATGAACTCCCGCAAAAAGAATAATCTCTGCATTTGTAGCCGCAGCCTGTTGCGATAATCCAAGACTATCCCCCACATAATCAGCAATATCCTGTATTTCACCTTCCTGGTAAAAGTGGGCAAGGATCACTGCGTTCTTCTCCTTTCTCATTCGCTGGATCTCTGCCACCAGATCCAGGGAAGGATCCACATCCAGATCAATGAATCCCAGTTTATCGATATTCAGGTTTTTAACAGAATTCATATCTATTAAATATTATTAATTAATTAAAAATATCTTTTAATGATGATGATAGGCAGTTCATATTGTTTTAAAAAAAGTGGAGGTATCTTTGCAATTTTAACTATTGAAACATTAACCACATTCTATTAACAGTTGAAAGATTTGTTAAGTTCTGAGAACGCGTAAGATAGAAATTGATTTAACAGTTGTTAATAGCAATCTGATTTAATAAAAAGACGGCCGATTCAAAGATAGCGACTGTTGACAATCTGTTTATCATTTATACGATTATTTGGATCTGTTGCGGGCAGAAATGGATTGGGTGGAATTTGGGCAGGTTATTAAAAGGAATGAACAACAAATCAACCACTGGATTGTTAAAAACATGGATCATGAAAAAAGAGATAGCAATAGCTTCTGATCATGCGGGCTACAAAATGAAGCTGTCGGTCATCGAGCATCTGGAAAAGAGGGGCTACAGGGTGAAGGATTTCGGCACAGATTCGATCCTCCCTGTGGATTATCCTGATTTCGGACACCCCCTGGCGATTGCGGTGGAAGAGGGATCCTTCCCGGTTGGAATTTCACTCTGCGGAAGCGGCAATGGCATTAATATGGTGACCAACAAGCATCAAAAGGTCAGGGGAGCGTTGTGCTGGAACAGGGAAATTGCAAGGCTGGCCAGAAGTCATAATGATGCCAATATCTGCTCTCTTCCCGCCAGGTTCATTGACCCGGAAATGGCCAAAGAGATTGTGGATATATTTTTGGAAACAGAGTTTGAAGGCGGAAGACACTGCCACAGGATAGAAAGCATTCCCCTCAATCATTGAATGATGCTGTCCAATACAACAAAATATGCCATCAGGGCCCTCATTTACCTGGCGATATACTCCTCCGGGGAAAAAAAGGCCGGGATCAGGGAAATTTCTTCACAACTGGGCATTCCCTCCCCATTCCTTGGAAAGATTCTCCAGGTGCTGGCCAGGCGCAAGATCCTGAACTCCACAAAAGGGCCCCATGGTGGCTTTTGCCTTCAAAAATCAGCCGCGGAGATATCCATTATGGAGATCGTTGAGATCATCGACGGGGCCGATGCTTTTGATGCCTGTGTGATCAGAACCACCAAATGCCGTCACGATGCCCCGTGCAGCCTTCACGATAAATATGCACCGTTGAGGGCAGTGATGAAAAACCTCTATAATACAGAGTCCATCCAGGACCTGGCAAATCAATACAGGCAGGAGAAGGAGCGGATCAGGATCTGAGTGATTTGAAAAGGCCCAGGTAAATTGCAATCCTATAAGCCAGGTAACCGGCCGCAAGACCGAAAAAATTGGCCAGCAGATCCAGCCATTCTGCCGCCCTGGTAGCCACCATCGTAGCCTGAAGAACCTCAATCAGGGCGCTCAGTATGAATATTACCAGGATCTGGACCAGGTGGATACCCAGGCAATTTTTATGGCAACGGCTCTCCAGCATTGCGACGAATCCAAACAGGGCATACATGGAAAAATGAACGATCTTATCCATGTAAGGGATCGAAAAAAGGGAAGAATCCGGGAAGTTATTGCTGGGTATAAGACTGACAAGCGCAATGGAGATGGCAATCAAAATAGAAAATTTATACCGGATGACGTAACTTAGCATATCTGCGGGATCCTTTACGCGCACAAATATGACAATAATTTCGCAATGAAGCCGGACGAACTGCTTGCTTTTCTGAAAGGTGAAACCATAGACACATGGTTTGACCTTGGCCTTTTCCTTGACAGGCTCCGGGAAGAGAAGCATTATCCTCCGTTTCAATTTGGCGGATCCTACGAGGAATTTAAAGAAGATCTGAGGAAAGGGGGGGTGGCCTTTGTCACTTTTCACTTCATGGTTGACGGGGTGACTGTGGAGGTGGAAAAGTATGCATCGCTGATCAGGCGTAATATTCCGGGGATCCAGGTCCATTATATTGCAGGGGAGATCCATACCAGGACGGACCCCGGTATAGAAATGGATTATAAGCTATTCAGGATCCCCGAGCTTGCCGGATTTGACAGCTGGGAACTCTACCGGGATTTCTATTTTACAACACTTGAAAGGGGAAGTGACACCTACAACTCCCTGGTAAAAAGATTGTGGGAACAAACACTGGTGATCATTGAAAAGCTGGGGGGCTACATTGAGCGTGAGAAGATCAATCTGCTCTATACAATAAACGTCTGCTCCAACCCGGGAAATATCGCCTTCGCCCTGGCCACAGTACTCCTTTCGGAATACCTTGGAATACCGGTGATCAATAATAACCACGATTTTTACTGGGAAGGGGGTATGTGCAGGTCAGAACGGGAAAAGTCAGGCACACATGCGGGACCCCGGGATTTTTTCTTTCACAATTGTCACCTGGGAGAGGTCTTCTCGCTCATTGAAGTATTGTTTCCATGGCAATCACGTTCCTGGATCAATGTCAATATCAACAAGGGACAGACCAACCACCTGGTTCGCCTCAGGGGGCACAATCCGGCCAACGTAATGGAGATAGGCACAGCGGTGGACACCTCCAGGTATACCAAAAATGACAAGCGGAAAAACATCACCACATTCATCCAGGTGGAGAAAATCCTGTCGAGATACGGGGACCAGCTCGTCAGCTATTCTGTGGATGACGTCCTCAGGGGCGGACTGGTCGAACCGGCCAATCCGGGGCCCATCCTGATCGGAACCCGCACTGGCAGGGTGGGGGGGTTTATCAGGGAAAATATAATTTTCCTGCAACCCACGAGGATCATCTCCAGGAAAAGGATCGAAACATCTTTTAGCCTGCTGGCAAAGATGCTTGAAGACCAGGAGATGCTTCACCGCTTCAGGAACACCCCTCAGCTGAAATTGACACTCCTGATCACGGGACCCATAGCCACAGGGCATTTTGGTTATTACCGCAAACTGGTGGAACGGTTCGGGGAATTGCTTGACATGTTGGGACCCTCCCTGAGAAAGCGGGTATACCTTGCGCTGTTTTTTGGTGAACTGGACCAGGCAGCCTTCAAGACTCGGTTCAAAGCACCCGTCACCATTGCCGAACTCTATAACATCTCATCACTGGTCCTGCTGCCCAGCAAAACCGAGGGGAGGGGACTGCCCATCATCGAGGCCACCGCCTGCGGCACACCCATTTTTTGCAGGAGGTATGAGCCCGAGACCGTCTATTCAGAGGTGATCGGAGAACACCTTGAAGAGAAGGAAAGGTTAAAGGTGATGGAATTCAAGGGCAAGAAGATAACCAGCAGGATCGTGGCCCAGATCATAGACCGGGTTTTTTTCCCGCACAGGTATGCCGATGAATTCAGCCACAACAGGAGGGTTGTCCATAAGCGATACAGCCTGGATTCACTCAATGAGGATATTCACCAGATCCTGTACAGGATTTACAAACAGCTGAAAAGCAACGACAAAACCCTCAGGATCGCCATGGAGTGCATGGATGATTACCGGGAGATGGTGACATTCACCAACGATGATCTGATGGAGTTGCTGGATACCAGGCACAGGCACTACCTTCCCGGTTACGGACGACTCCAGTTCATGCTCATGTTAAAATCGATCATCGATCCAAGCTATTTCAGGGTAGAGGAGCAACGGACGCGTGGCATGGCTTTCCATTTTGCAAGGACCATCATCGAAAATGATCCGGATGCCGAGTTTGTGCCCCCCAAGACCATCAACCGGTTTTACAATGCAGTGGAGACGGTTTTTACAATCAGGGACGGGGAGAGACCCATCCAGCATGATCATTCAATGCCATACCGGCACCGCAACAGGAACCATTACCCTTACCAGGATTATACGTTCCAGGAGTTAACGGGATTAATTAATCTGCTTTATATCCGCATTGTGCACCCCTCCCCCCGGAACAGGGTCGATCTCAGCCCCCAGTTCTTTACCGACTGGGACCTTGCGCTGTTACAACTTACCGGAAGCAGTTACCTGGCTATCGATGACAGGAAGACACTCATTGAGAGGCTCCATGAAAACCTGCCAATAGCCTATTTCCCGGGGATCTACATAATGGTTGAGCTAGAATTTTTTGCCCTCCAGTCCATCAGGACCAGGTTGGGCCTCACCCTTGAAAGGATCATTACCAGGGAGTTGCTGGAGTCGGAAGCGATGAGCTTGCAACCGGTCTATATTTTTGCCCAGGACCGGAACCTTGGCAAACAACTGAACAAGGATGAGATTACAGATTATATCATAAACGGAACCTCTCAAGAGCTGAAGCTGCTCTACGAGTTCAGGGTGATCCAGATCATTCGGACAAAGCAGGTGTGTGTTGGGATCCATTTCCCCCAGCTTGGCAGCAAAGCCCTGAAAGTATTGCGTAAGATCAGGGACCAGCACGGATATATCCTGACCAACCGGAGCAATGCAGCCGTGATGACCGATATGGTGAATATGGATCGGTTTCACATCGGCCAGATATCCGGTCAGTTCATGGCCCACATCATGGGAATACCCATGGAAAGCGGTTATATACAGTACGTCCCCGCGGGTATCCGGACAACCCTGGCCTATCCCACCCCTGTCCAAACTTCGAAGGATTTTGAGCGTGCCAGGAAAAGCAACCTGTACCTCTCGCTGGTAAAGAAATTAGGGGAAGAAAGAGTCATGAAGGCGATCCGTGAGGATGCGGTTAAAAACGGCAGCCCTTTGGCGCATGTGCTGAATTCCATGGTCGTCACCGCAAAAGAAAAGAAGAAGATAGACTTTGAATATTTGAGCGGGATTTACGGGGATGGATTGCCCTACAACGGGGTGATGGCCCGCCTGAGTTTCTCCGCAGTGCGATGGGATTTCTCCGCAGTTGCCGGCAACGGAAAGCCCAGGTCGGTGCTCCGGTTTGTGAAGGAGTTTCAAAGGAAGACCGGAAAACCGGTTCAGATCGCATGGAATGGGGGTTACATTCTTAATGCCGAGCTGGTTGGCAAGCTGGCCCTTCCGGAAACCTACATCGGGACACCGCTGGGCTTGCTCATTTCGGATGGAAAAATGATTTCGCCCCCCCTCTTTAACAAACCCGCACTTCTCTTTTTAAGGGATGGTACAATCCAGATCCAGAGGGTCAACTGTGCCCGTGGAATTCGCGTGGCCTGGGATTCAGGGGAGCTGGAACTGTCCGGAAAAGCATATAACACCACTGGAGGAAATGAGGGTTCAGGGTATTACGACCTGCTGTTTGCAGGAAATGAAATTCCGGGAAACGGGAGGGTGATCGTCAGGATGGCCGGAAATGAGGTCAAGGAAATTTTAAAGACCAGAAGCAACGAAAAGGTTCCCCAGGTACCGGTTGGAATTACACTGGCAATCAATCCGGAGCAAATGCCCCAAGGATGGAGGGAGGGAATGAAACTCGACCTCTCCCTTCCGGGTTTCAATAACGTGCTTCACGCAGTGGAAGCCGGCCCCATGCTCCTGGACGGGGGAGAGCTCGCCATTGATATGAAACAGGAGGGATGGGAGACAGACCATTCCATTCGAACACAGGCCGCGAGGATGGATGATACAGAGATGCGGGGACCAAAAATTGCGGTGGGGATCAACAAGAAGGGAGAGATGGCGGTGCTTGCCATCAACGGAAGGATCAGGGAATCGGTGGGTGCCACTCATGGAGAAATGGCTGGAATGCTGAAGGGTCTTGGTATGGAGCGGGCCATGGGATTTGACCCGGGAGGGAGCAGTACCCTGGTGGTGGACGGAAGGGTTTTAAATATTGCCCCCTATAACGGACAATACGAGACCGATGTATATGCCCTTCCCCCCCAACCCAGGGTGGTTTCCAATGCCATCATTGGCTTTAGCCTCGATTAGCATATGGGAGGAATTTACATACATATTCCATTTTGCCGGCAGGCTTGCCGGTACTGTGACTTCTTCTTTAGGGTGAGCCTCGGTCACATGGATGGATTTGTGGATCAACTGGTGCAGGAGATCCTCCTTCGCGGGAAGGAACATCCGGGAGACCCCATGCAAACCCTTTACCTTGGAGGCGGAACACCCTCCCTGCTTTCGCCCGGGCAGCTGGAAAGGATCCTGGGGGCCATCCATCGCTCCTTTACATTTCGCAGGGACGCAGAGATCACCATGGAGTGCAATCCCGATGACCTGGATCCCCTTTTCCTTGACCGCCTGGCAAACCAAGGATTCAACCGCCTCAGCATAGGGGTACAGTCATTTCATGAACGGGATTTGCAACTGATGCGCAGGTCGCATAGCTCCGAGCAGGCAGAAAGAAGTGTGAAGAACGCTGCAACCGCAGGTTTTGAGAACATTACCATGGACCTCATTTATGGAATTCCAGGCCAGTCCTCTTTTGAGTGGGAAGAGAACCTGGCCAGGGCGATTTCCCTGCCCATCGCTCACCTGTCGGCCTACCACCTCACTTTTGAGAACGGGACCGTTTTTGACCACTGGAGGAAAAAAGGCCGGTTGCTTCCAGTCCCCGAAGAAGAGAGCCTGCACCAGTATGAATTGCTCCGGGAGCACCTTCTTGCAGCGGGATTTGAACACTATGAGATCTCAAATTTCGCGCGGGGGGGGAAAATGTCGGAACACAACATGATCTACTGGAACGGGATGCCCTACCTTGGGATGGGGCCATCCGCACACTCTTTTGATGGCACCGCCAGGAGCTGGAATATATCGTCACTCAAAGGGTACGTGGATGGAATGAAGGCAGGAAAAGGTATCAGCCAGGCAGAGATTCTGACTACGCAGGAACGGTATCACGACTACCTGATCACCTCTCTGCGAACCCGGTGGGGCGCAGATCCCGGCCATATCCAAACACAGTTCGGGGATGAGTTCAGGGATCATTTCGACAGGAAGGCCCGGTTGTTCCTGGAAGAGGGATCCATGTGGATCACCGGACAGCGGGTAGCCATCCAGCCGAACCGGTGGTTGATTACCGATCATATCCTGCGGGAGCTCTTTGTGGATCAGCACGGGCATTCATCACATGGGGTACCTTGAACTTGCCTCTCTTAGAGCCCTTTGGCTTTCCCGATAAGCTCATCCAGTTTTTCACGTAGGGTGTCATAGCTGAAATGCATCTTCCCAAGAGCGAAGTTATGTTCGGCGATCTCCCGGCCAAGGGAGGGATCGTAAATCACGGAGGCCATATCCCGCACGGCTTCCTCTGTGAGGATCCCATGTTCGATCATCACTGTTTTGAATCCCTTGCTCCCAATGTCAGCCACATAGACCGGCTCGTAGTTGTTCACAAAGATGGGCCGCCGGGCCAGGACCGCTTCCACAAAAGCATTGCCAAATCCCTCGTAAGTACTGAAATAGGTGCATGCCGTGGCGCGCGCATAGGCATCGGAAAGAGAGAAACGCACCTCCCCATTGCCGCCGGAGAGTCCTTTGTTGTGGAAAAGGTGATGGGCAAAAGTGACCTGATCACCTGCTTTCAGTTCATGGATCAGGTTCACAAGCTCGTTATAATAGGCGCTTCCCGCATCATCCGCATAATTGCCCGTGATCACCAGCTTGATCTTTTTATCATCGAGTTCATGCACCAACCGGATGGCGGTCCCGATCCCTTTTCTCCTTACGATCCTTGTGATCTGAAAGAGCAGCAGGTCATCCTTTTTGAAACCCAGGTGCCGTTCCAGCTCTTCATTCCTGCTGTTCCTTTCACCGAAAGGTTTGCTGAAATCCATTACGTTGGGTACGTTCACTGCATCCCGGTGAAACCGTTCCATGAGCGTATTCCGGGCGTGGGTGTTGATTACCGCATGCACCGAGTTAGCCGCCCTCAGGGGGAAAACCTCCGCCACAAAATCATTGATCTCCTTGTGGGGAGAGACATAACGGTCACCCCGCTCCCAGGCAAAATCATGGTCATGCGTGATGGTGGGTATTCCCGATCTATTCACGACTTTGCTGATGGCAAGGCCCATCTCCAGGTGAGAGGGCAGGGCAGAGGCATTTTCCGAAATAATCAGGTCGATCTTTCTTTCGCTGATCCAGTTCAGGATCTTTTTGTAAATGACCTTTGAATAGAGGTTCAGGTGATCGATGAGCTCCTGCGGATCGGTTTCGGGGTAAAAGAATGCTTTTTTCTGGCTCCAGAAGCTTTCCGGGGAGAAGAAAGACATTTCAGGGACAAGGGTCTCCGTGGAGGGATCCATGGTCCTTTCCTGAAACTGGCCGGAGAGCACATACGTGGAGTGTCCCATGGACCTGAGTACCTCGATCCATTTTTCGCACTCCAGTGCTACCCCGTCCACACCACCGATCCGCCCAATGATTATTCCAACATTCATCTTCAGGAGGGCCGGTTATTTCAGTATAAAGACGGCGGTCCCGATATTTTTTCCTTCTGCATAGAGTTCCACCATGTGTTCACCGGGAACGATCTCCCCGTCATTGGCCCAGAATATGGAGACGGGCAGGTCTTCATTTTCATAATTGACCATCCTGGAAGCGGAAGCGGGGATCTGTTCGCCAATGTACTCGAACATCTCCATTTCCGGTGAACCCAGCAATACCAGGTCGGGCCGGAGAATCCTCAGGTAGATGGTTTTCTCTCCCGGAAGGGTTACCTTGTTTGCCCTCAACACAAAATCGATCCGCACCGTGGTGGCGGTCCGGACCCTCTCGGTCTCCTTATCCCGTTTGTTCAGCATCACAAGGTTGACCTCCGAGGCCTGGAGGGTGGTGGCCAGGTTCTTGATCTCCTCAAGCTGTGATTTGTCCTTTTCCAGTTGCTCCTTTTCTGTGGTAAGGCGGAGTTCGGTGTTCCTGAGCTGTTTGTTCTCGGCCATCAACTCCTGATTCTGCATGTTCAGGGAATCGATCTGCACGATGTAGCTCCTTAAGACGGAGCGCAACGTCTCCATTTCACGCTTGTACATCTTGATCTTGTAGGCATCATCTGCCTGAATGGAAATCAGCTTGTTGATTTTCTGTTGCTGTTGCTGCATCTCGACCTGGAGATCCAGGTTATCTGTCTCAAGGGAGTCATACTGATAATAGATATTTCTCAACTCCCCCTCCAGTGAGTCGCGCTCGACACGGAAATATTCTGTTTTCTCAGCCAGGTCGGCCGAGACCAGGTTCAGGTTTTTTCTTGTATCAAGCAACAGGTAGACCGCGACGGCCAATACGACCACCAGAAGACCGAGAATGCCGTACAATACCCCTACATTTGGTTTTTTTTCTGCCATGATGAAAGATTTATTATTATACAAATATACACATTAGCTTCTCACGGGTGATTATCCGCCGGGATTCAGAGGTTCAATATCCGATTCTGTGATGCCATATTTCTCATCCTCTTCCTGGTTCCCCAGGGGCTCCACATGCACCATGATGTCGTAAATATTCTTAAGATTCTTTCTAATGCTTCTTTCCACATTTTTGGCGATTTCGTGTGCTTTTTTCACCGACAGGTCGGGATCCACTTCGATATCCAGGTTCACCATGTAATGGTTGCCGATTTTCCGTGCTCGCACCCGGTGTGGGTTGTGCGCACCGGACACGCTGTTCACCGCTTCAAAAAGTTTGCAATATACCTGGGTGTTATCGATGCCATCCATCAGGTCAATATTGGACTTCATGAAGATCTTAAAGGCCTGGTACATAATAAATGCACTGATAGCCAGGGCAATAATTCGATCAATTAGCGGCTCCTGCAGCAGTACGGTAAAGAGCAGGCTGCCCAGCACGCTGAAAGAGATCAGGATATCATTGCGCATATTTTTGGCGTTGGCGATCAACATGGGGCTGTCTACCTTTTTACCGGTCCGCAACAGGAGGAGGGTCAACCCCCCCTTTCCAATGATGGAAATGATGGTTACCCATATGGCCAGATGAGATGGAGTCTTCATCACGGTGCCCTCGGCAAGGATCCTGATTGTGGAATAAGCCAGCTGGGCACCCGCAAAAAAGATGATAAAGGAGAGCACCTTGGTGGCCACGGTGTCTGCTTTTTTATAGCCATAGGGAAATTTCACATTGGGGGGCCGGGATATGATCTTCGCGGCGAACAGGACCACCAGCGAAGATGCTATATCGGTGGTGGAGTCGATGCCATCGGCGATCACCGCATAACTTCCTGAAACAAAACCCACCACGAGCTTTAGCAAGGCCAGGACTCCGTTGCCCACTATGGCCCACCACGAGGCCTTAATGATATCTTTTTCTCTTTGCAAAGATCAGGTCTCCTTATGAATGATGTGCGGGGAATGGTTCGTTGCATACTCGAATTGCAGCGTCACGTGGCTCACATTGAAATGGTGGATGAGCATCTGTTCAATCTCCACCTGTACCTCCTTCACCTTGCTCAGTTTCAGGTCGCTTTCAAGTTCCACATGTGCTTCGAGATGGATCTCGTTGTCGGTCAGCATCCAGGCGTGAATGTGATGGATGTTGTGCACCTGTTCCACCTGTTCCACCCGGTTCTTCACTTTTGAAAGATCAAGCTGATCGGGGGTGGATTGCATCAGGATATTCACCGATTCCCGGAGGATCACAAATCCTTCACGGATGATGTAGACCGAAACGAGCACGGTGATCAGCGGATCGATCCAAAGGATGTGAAAAAACTGTATCAGGATACCCCCGATGATTACCACCACCGAGGAGAGGCTGTCACCGATCAGGTGCACGTAGGCTGCTTTTACATTGATGCTTTTGCTGGAATCCTTTTTCAGGATGATCACCGCAAACAGGTTGGCAAGCAACCCGATCATGGCAACCACCAGCATGATCATGGAGTTGATAGGCCTGGGGTCGTTCCATCGAAGGTAGGCCTCTCTGACCAGGAAAATGCTGGTAACGATCAGGATCACAGCATTAAAAAGTGCGGCCAGGATCTCCAGCCGCTTATAACCGAAGGTTCTTTTCGTATTGGCATCACGCCTTCCGATCAGAGTAGCCAGGTAGGCAATGAAGGTGGCGAAGGTGTCGCTTAAATTGTGCAGGGCATCGGAAAGAAGGGCCAGGCTGCCGGAAAGAATGCCTCCGGCAAATTCCACCACGGTGATCACCAGGTTCAGCAGTGTTGCGGCCAGCAGGTTCTTAATATTTACCCGCTGATGGTGGTGTCCCCTGTGTGTATGGTTGTGTCTGGATTGGACCATATCAGATAAAAAGCAAGAGGCTTATAGCCATCACTGCCATACCCGCCAGAAAACCATAGACAGCAAGATGATGCCGGCCGTATTCCCGGGCTGTGGGCAACAGTTCATCGATTGAGATAAAAACCATGATCCCGGCCACACCTGCAAAAATAAATCCAAACAAAGAATCGCTCAGGAAGGGCATCAGGATAAAATAGGCCAGCAGGGCACCCACCGGTTCGGCCAGGCCCGACAGGAACGAGAGAAAGAATCCCCTTTTTTTGTTGCCGGTGCCATACGAGATGGGAACGGATACAGCGATCCCCTCGGGGATGTTATGAATGGCAATGGCCACGGCAATGGGCACGGCAATGGTTGGATCGGTCAATCCGGCCATGAATGTGGCAATTCCTTCGGGAAAATTGTGAATGCCAATGGCCAGTGCTGTAAAGAGGCCCATCCTCACCAGCCGGGGATCTTTTTTATTTCCTCTGTCCACATCTTCCACCCTCCGGATCTCATGGGGGTTTTCCTGGGAGGGGATCAGGCGGTCAATGAGGGCGATGATGAGGATACCTGCGAAAAAGGCCACCACCGTATACCAGGAAGCCCCCCTCTCCCCAAATCCCGGGACCAGGGCCAGCCTTGCTTTGGAGAGGATCTCCACGAAGGATACGTATACCATTACCCCGGCGGAGAATCCCAGGCTAAGTGAAAGAAAACGGGTACTGGTACTTTTTGTAAAAAATGCCAGGGCGCTTCCTATACCTGTAGATAACCCGGCAAAGAGGGTGAGTCCAAATGCGAACCAGAAATTTCCGGAATCCATTAATGCTACTTTTGAGTGGCTTTTCTTCCCTTTTTCACCGGTTTTGGAATGGGTTCCAGAGAAAAATGTTTGGGTTTTCTTTTGGTCCACACGATCATGATGACCCCGGCCAGGATAAAGGGCAGGCTGAGTAACTGGCCCATATTGAACTGCATGCCCGCTTCGAAGGCCACCTGGTCATTCTTCACAAATTCAATGAAGAAACGGGCCGAAAAAAGAAGGATCATGAAGACCCCGAAGATGAATCCATCCCGGACTTTCATGTAGCGTTTGCGGTAGAATGTAAAAAGGATGATGAAGATCAGGATATAGCTGAGGGCCTCATAAAGCTGTGTGGGGTGGCGGGCCACTGTGGCAAGCAGTTCCCCGGTATTTGAGTCATACAACCGGTCCCTTACAAATTCAAATCCCCAGGGCATATCGGTGGGCCTGCCATAAATCTCTGAATTGAACAGGTTCCCGAGGCGGATAAAAGCACCCCCCAGGGCCACCACGATCACAATCCTGTCGATAAGCCAGAGAAAGGAGAGCTTATGCTTGCGGATATAGAGCCACAATGACAACAGGATCCCGATGGCAGCCCCGTGACTGGCCAACCCACCTTTCCAGATCTTCAGGATCTCGATGGGGTTTTTCAGGAAATATTCGGGTTCATAAAAAAAACAGTGACCCAACCTTGCGCCGATAACCGTGCCCACAGCAATATAGATCAGCAACTCATCCGTCATTTCTGAGGTGAGCCTCTCTGTGGCAAGGAACCTGGTGAATACGATGTATCCGGCTAAAAAAGCGGATGCAAAAAGCAAACCGTACCAACGGATGCTCAGTTGACCAATGCTGAAAATCTCAGGATCGACATTCCATGTGATTGCATTCATTATCATGATGGCAGGCGGATTTACGAATTAATTTACAAATATAATAACATTCCGGGGGTTTCCCCTGTAGCATATATCTTTGTATGTTTGCATAAAATTGTATCAGAACGTGTCGCGTCGTTACCTCTACCTTCTTTCGATTGCTTTGTTTTGCTGGAACTGTGCCCAGCAGGGCTCCCCCTCGGGAGGCCCGAGGGACGAAACCCCGCCGAGGGTGCTGGAGAGTGAGCCACCCAACTATTCCACCAGGTTTGAGGCCAATAAGATCCTGATCACCTTTGATGAATTCATTGTGCTGGACAACGTGAACCAGGAACTGATCGTTTCACCTCCCATGGAGGAAAAACCGGTGGTAAAACTCAGGAAAAAAACCCTGGTGATCCAGTTTGAAGAGGAGTTGAAAGAAAATACCACCTACACCATGAACTTTGGCAGCGCCATCAAGGATCTGCATGAGGGAAATAAACTGCTCAACTTTGAATATGTATTTTCAACGGGAGATGTGCTTGACTCGCTGTCGGTGAAAGGGACATTGAAATATGCCTCGGATCTTTCAGTACCCGAGGACCCGATCTCCATCATGCTCTACGAAGAGCTGGGGGATTCGGTCCCCCTGACCAGGATTCCGCTCTATGTGGGGCGATCCGATGACAGCGGGGTATTCAGTGTCAATAACCTGCGTGCCGATACTTTTAAAGTATTTGCCCTGAAAGATGGGAACAACAATTTTTTGTTTGACCTGCCTTCCGAGGAGATCGCATTTCTGGATTCGAACCTCATTGTGAATGCGGAATTTGCCAGGCAGCTTCTTATGGAGGCTGGCCTGTATGATACGACCCGGCAAAGCCCGGATACCACACATCTGGCAGCGGATACCCTTGAATTAGACGGTGGCATTCAAGCCGGAGGGGAGGTTTCACAGGCCCTGCCGGATGGTTCGGAAGTAGTGGAAGACAGTGTGCAGGAGAAGGGGCCCGACCTCAACTCCATCTTCGTCGACCTGTTCCTGTTTACCGAGGAGACCCAGGTACAGTATATCAAAGATTATAAAAGGCCGGAACGCAGGAAAATGGAACTGGTATTTGCCATGCCCCTGACGGACACTTTTCGGTACAGTTACATCTCACCGGAATCACCGGGGGAAACCCTGGAGTTGCTGGAGTATATGTCTGCCGGCAGGGACAGCCTTACGCTCTGGATAAGGGATTCCCTGGATTATAAAAAGGACACCCTCAGGATTGAGGTGAACTATACTGCCAAGGATACTGCCAATCATTTTGTTACGCAAACAGATACCCTTTCTTTCCTTTTCAGGAAGCCCCGAACAAAAAGCAAGAAGGAGGATGAGGAAGAGATACCTCCCGAAAAATTGGAGGTCAAAACCATACGAAAAAACGGGGATCAGGACCTGAACCGGGAACTGGCACTGGATATTAACCTTCCCCTTCAAACCATCAGGGATACACTGATCCACCTTTATCACAAGCCGGATACCATCGAACTGCCCCAATCTTTCAGGGTTTCAGCCGATCCTTCCCTGCTGACAAGGGTCTGGATCTCGGCAGACTGGAAGTCAGAGGGACAATACAGGCTGGTACTCTACCCTGGTGCCCTGACTTCCATTTATCCGGTCCCACACGATACCATTGACATCCCTTTCAAAACGAGGGACGTTGAGTATTACGGACAAATTTTACTAGACCTGGAAAATGTCAGGAACCGGCTGCTGGTTCAACTTATCAGCAAAGAGAAGGTGGTCCGCGAACAGGTGGTCCGCGTTTCGGGTATTTGTACCTTCAGTTACCTCGCTCCCCTGGAGTATAAGATCAAAGTCATTCATGACCTGAACGGGAACGGGAAATGGGATACGGGAAAATACCTGGATAAAATTCAACCGGAACCGGTGGAGATCCTGCCCGTTTCGATCACAGTGCGCTCCAACTGGGACCACGACGTGACCATGAGACTTGAAAAGTAGTTCCTCCGCGGGTCAGCGGTTCAACCTTCTCCAGATCAGTGCGGCCGCACCCAGCACCGCAATATTCCTGTCCAGGAGGGCCGAGGGCACAATGTCGATTTTATCTCTGTAGATGGGAAGCAGGTGACTTTCCATGCTTTTTTTGGTCGGTTCGATGATCCATTTACCGGCTTTGGCAAGGCCGCCGAAGAGGAAAATTTTTGCCGGGCTGACATGCGCCACTGAATCGGCCAGGCTTCTGCCAAGCAGGAAGCCCGTCCTTTCAAATGCTTTCACGGCAATTGGATCTCCCGATTCGGCCATTGATGTGATCATCCTGGGTTCGAGTTTTGTAAAGCTGATATTTCTGAATTCACTCTCCACACTCTCTTCGGCAAGCAACTCAAAAATGGTCCGCTTGATGCCCGTTGCGGAAACATATGCCTCCAGGCATCCCCTTTTGCCGCAGCCGCACTGCCGGCCATTATCTACGGCCAGCACGTGTCCGAGTTCTCCTGCGAAACCGTCATGTCCATAGACAATATCCCCGTTCACGACCAGGCCGCTTCCCAGGCCGGTTCCCAGGGTGATCATGATAAAGTCATTGAGACCGGCTGCATCGCCAAACAGCATCTCCCCCAGGGCGGCCGCATTTGCATCGTTGGTCACCACCGTGGGAAGATGAAACTGTGCTTCCATCAGTTTCACAAATTCGATCTTTCCCTTCCATGCCAGGTTCGGAGCATTCTCAATGGAACCGGAATAGTAATTGCCATTGGGAGCTCCAACGCCGATGCCCATAATTTTAAAGGAGCGGTCCAATTGTTCCAGGCTGAGCAAGAGGTGTTCATGTATGGTTTCAATAAACTGCTCGATGGAGCCCCTTTCGGGGGTTGGGATCTCATTCTCAAAATGAATCCATCCTGTCCGGTCCACGAGTCCAAATTTGCTAAAGGTTCCCCCGATATCGATTCCCAGAACAACTTCCATTTCCCTATCTTTTTGCTAAATTCGTAAAATGCCTTAAATGTAATAAATATCAGCTGATTTGGTTAAATTAGCTGATATTACTAAACCCGGGAACATGACCAATTTTATTGTACCTATTGATTTTTCATTGGATTCATTGAAGGGGCTGGAATGGGCCCTCCTGTTTTCACAGAAACAGACCGTCAATATCCAGATGGTGTATGTACTTGCCAACAGCACCAATTTTCATTCCAACGTGGTGGAGCAGGAGCAAAAGTACGCCCAGGCACAATTTAAGAAATTGATGCAGGAGTATGAACCCAGGCTTAAAAATGCTTCAAAACTCAGGCACATTATTAAGAAGGGGAAGGTATACAGGGAAGTTGTGAACCAGGTGAACTCATACAAGAGTGCCGTTGTTTCGGCATCCACCCACGGAGCCTCCGGATTCGAGGAACTTTTTATCGGGAGCAATGCATTGAAGATCATGGCGGCCACCGATAAGCCGGTTTTTACACTGAGGAATTCTCCGGTACCAGGCGATATCAAAAAGATCGTCCTCCCCATTAAACTGCATGTGGATACAAGGCAAAAGGCGCCGGTTGCAGCAGACCTGGCAGACCTGTTCGGGGCCGAGATCCACGTAATTTCTGTTTCCACCAGCAAGAACAAAAGGGACCTGGAACGGCTGGGGTCCTATGCAAAACAGGTGGACAGTTATTTAAAGGCCAGAGAACTGAAAACGGTCACAAAGACACTGGTGGGAGAGAGCCTTGCCACACTGACCTGTAACTATGCCGAAGCGGTGAATGCGGATCTGATCACGATCATGTCAAGCTCCATTGATAAGTGGAATGTATTCCTGGGCAGCTTTGCCCAGCAAATGGTGAACAGGGCCACGGTACCCCTGCTCTCACTCACCCCCAAGGAGAGGCACGTTCCGACCGGATTTACAACATTTGGAGGATAAAATATAAAGGAAGAAAAAGAGCATATCAGGGAAACGCTGGAGTCCCAGTTAAAGGCACTCATGGAAGCATTGCCTTTTGCTTCCTGGTTCAAGGATTCGGACGGGAACTACAACCAGGTGAATGGAGCATTGTTGCAATTCCTGAACAGGGAGAAGGGGGAAGTGATCGGGAGGGGAACCCGGGAATTGACCGATCATCCCCAGGGCGCTCACCGAGATGACGGGGAGCGGGATGTGTTCAGAACCGGGAAAGCGGAAGAAGCTACCTACTCCAGGGATAATCGCATCTTCAAAACGGTCACCTTCCCCGTGATTGATCTGGACGGAAAAATCACAGGAACAGGCGGTTACCAGGAAGACATCACCAACCTCACAGGATCCCTCCAGGAGCTTCACCGGGAGAGGGAAACCCTTGAAGCCCTCCTGGAGAACATGCCTTTCTACATTTTTTTCACGGATACCCAGCACCGGTATATCAGGGTAAACAGCATGATGGCCCGGCTGCTCAGGATCGGGCATCCCGACGAAGCAGTGGGGAAGACCAATGCGGAATTTTTCTCGAAAAGGATGGCCAGGAAGATGAGGGAAGAGGACAGATCCATTCTTGCCTCGGGAAAACCAATCATCAATAAAATCCTCTATTTTGAAGATGAAGGGATCGATGGATTCTGGATGGAACGAAATAAAATTGCCATCAAGGATGAACGAGGGATCATTACGATGATCGTGGGCATCTTGAAAGATGTATCCGATCTGATGAATATAGAGAATGAACTGAAGGATGCCAGGGACCGGGCCCGTGAATCAGACCGGTTAAAAACCTCTTTCCTGGCAAATATGTCCCACGAGATCAGAACGCCCATGAACGGGATCCTGGGTTTTGCCAACTTGTTGAGGGATCCTGAATTAAGGGATGAGGAAAAGGATCTCTATCTGAAGCACATCGAACACTCATCCAACCAGCTCTTAAACATTATTGATGATATCATCGATATTTCTAAAATCGAATCGGGGCAACTGAAAATCTCCAATAAACCAGTGAGGATCAATGCCATCCTGGATGAGATCTATTCCTCTTTTTTCCACCGGATCCGGGGCGATGCCCCCGGTCAGAAGAAGGTGGCCTTTAACTTGAAAAAAGGGGATGAATCCCTTGATTTCACCATTGTTACAGATGATTTCAGGCTCAGCCAGATTTTCAATAACCTGATCGGCAATGCCATCAAATTCACCAAAGAGGGACACATCACATTTGGCTATTCCATCAAGAACAACAGGCACATTGAATTTTATGTACAGGATAGCGGAATCGGGATTCCGGCCCGCAACATGGGCCTCATCTTTGACCGGTTTGGCCAGGTGGACCAGGCAAATGCGTATCAACCCTCAGGAACCGGCCTCGGGTTGCCCATATCCAAGAGCCTCGTGAAATTGATGGGCGGGGAGTTGTGGGTGGAATCCAGCGAAGGAGAGGGCTCCACATTTTACTTCACCCTGCCACTGGTGGTGAAGGAGGCACTGCAGGAATCCAGGATCCCCATCTCCAATAAAACTTACAACTGGCCCAACAGGCGAATCCTGGTAGCTGAGGACGAAGAGCTTAACTGGATGTTTATCAGGGAGATGCTCAGAAAAACAGGTGCTGAAATCCTCCGTGCCAGGGATGGTCACGAGGTGGTGACCATGGTGGAGGAGCAAACACCGGACATGATCCTGATGGATATCAAGATGCCTGAGATGAACGGCATTGAAGCCACGCGGAAGATCAGGATGCTCGATAAAAAGGTTCCTATCATTGCGCAGACCGCTTTTGTCATGGCCGAAGAGAAGGAGGAAAGCCTCAGGGCAGGGTGCAATCATTTTGTGACAAAACCCCTGGACAGGACGATCCTGATGGAGCTCATAGACAGTTACTTCAAGAATAATATCCCTTAAGTGATAGGTGATGAAAAGAGCGGTAATCATTGTGGCCGGAGGGCGGGGAGAGAGAATGGGAGCAGAGGTACCCAAACAGTTTATGAAGCTGGACGGAAAGCCTGTGATCCTGCACACCATTGAAAAATTCTTCCGGTTCGATCCCAGCATCAGGATGGTGCTGGTCCTGGCATCCGATCATTTGAGGTTCTGGGAGGCCATCGCCTCGGCACAACTCTATGGTTCCGGGATCTTGTTGGCTCCGGGCGGGGAGACCCGGTACGAGTCTGTGAGAAACGGACTTCGTTTCATCGAAGATGGCATCGTCGTGGGAATCCACGATGCAGTGAGGCCACTGGTTAGCCTGGGTACCCTGGAACGTTGTTACAATTCAGCAGCACAAAATGGCAGCGGCATCCCGGTCACAGAGATGGATGAAACGGTCAGGATGACCGGTGACAACAACCAGTCGGAGCACCTGGACCGGTCACTTCTGAAGCGGGTCCAGACCCCCCAGGTCTTTCAATCAAAGATGATTAAGGATGCCTACCAAAATGCTGATCATAAGGAGTATACAGATGATGCCTCGGTATTTGAATCGCTATTCAAAGATGTATTTCTGGTAGAAGGAAACAGGGAGAACATAAAAATTACCACACCAACGGACCTTCAGCTGGCTTCTTTACTCATTCGGACATCGGAGTGATCTCCCCCCCGGTTCACCTGGAAGGCACTTCAGGGGCCATAAAATACCTTTAAATTATTTATTACCTTGCAATCCTGAGCACGTTGCTTATGGCATGGGCTACAAAAATCTTCATGGTTGGACTGCTGCTGGGCCTTGCATTGGTAATTGCTGCCCAGGATCCTTTGGATTTCTCAAGCGACAGGCTGATCATCGATGAGATCACCGTCCAGGGCAACCGGATCACCAAAGAGCCTATTATCCTCAGGGAGCTTGTATTTGGCAAAGGAGATACCATCAAAAAGATCGAATTACTGACGGATCTTCAGAGGAGCAAGGAGAACCTGATGAACCTGGCACTCTTCAATTTTGTCCTTTTTGATGCCGAACATTCACCGGGAAACAGGATCAAAGTAATCGTTACAGTCACCGAGAGGTGGTACATCTGGCCGGTCCCCATCCTTGAATACGCAGAGAGAAATTTCAACGAATTTATCAAGAACAGGGAGTGGGATAAGATCAATTACGGGGCATACCTGAAATGGAAAAATTTCAGGGGACGGAATGATGTGCTCTCAGGAAAGATCAGGCTTGGATATATCAAGGATTACGCCCTCTCTTATTCCATACCCAGCCTGGGTAAACGACAACAGCACGGAGCGGCAATGGGTTTTAACCTGACCCAGCAAAACGAGGTCATCATAGCCACGGTAAACAATAAACCGTTGGAGTATAAACCCATAGAAAAACCGGCACAGGTGAGGTTTAATGCTTTTGCCAAGTACAGCTTTCGAAGAAAGTACTTTACATCGCACACCCTCCGGTTAGAGTATTACGATTACAACGTTTCGGATTCCGTGGCCATCCTCAATCCAAATTTTATGGGAGAAGGGATGTCCCGGCTCAAGTTCTTCCTGCTTACCTATGTTTTTGAGCACGATGTGAGGGATTCAAAAGTCTATCCACTGGAAGGCTTTGCCGTGAGTCTCAGGGCCGAAAGATTGGGACTTGGAATCGTTGACGATTACCCTTACCCCTCGTTCAGATTTACGGGATTGCTGATGTTTCATCAAAAACTTGCCAACCGGTTATATTTCTATAATACGACCAAGGCCCGGTATTCACAGGAGAAAGTCATGCCCTATGTCCTGAATAAGGCCCTGGGTTACAATGAATACCTGAGCGGGTATGAGGCCTATGTGATCGACGGTTCAGATTTCGTCATTACCAAATACAACCTTAAATTGCAGGTGATCAAACCCACCACCCAGACCATCCCGTTTATACGGATGGAGCAGTTCAATAAGTTGTACTATGCCCTCTATTTTAACGTCTTTGCCGACGCAGGATATGTGAACAATGTATTTCCGGACCCCACCAATACCATGGTCAATAACTGGCAGTTTTCTGCCGGTGTCGGAATTGACCTGGTCACCTACTATGACCAGGTTTTGAGGATCGATTATGCAATCAACCGCTTTGGCGAGCACGGAATCTTCTTCCACCTGGAGACACCCTTTTACAGGTGGTGATTACGAGGGCATCATTACAGGAGGATCACCCTAAGGATCAATCCAGTCCCCCGCAAGCCTCATCAGGGCGATGAGCTCTCCTAGGGCTTCCTGTTCAGGAAGGTTCTTTCGTACAGGATTGCGTCCCTTATAAAGGGTCACCCTGCCTGGACCCGCTCCCACATATCCGTAATCCGAATCAGCCATCTCCCCGGGACCGTTGACTATGCATCCCATCACTCCGATTTTAAGTGAGGTCAGGTGACTGGTGGCTGCCCTGATCTCTTTGAGCCGGGAGAGGATGTCGAAATGGGTGCGTCCGCAGGAGGGGCATGCAATGAATTCGGTTTTGCTGATCCTTGCCCCGGCGGCCTGGAGGATTCCCAGCAGGATCTCATTGATCATTTCATCCTGAATGGCGGGATTGACCGCCCATACTGCATCAACGGCTCCATCCACCAGCAGAGAGCCCAGAACTCCTGCCAGAAGGAGTTGGAATTCCTTCGGATCGGCCAGGGTGCTGACGGTTTTAAAAATTACCGGTGCATTGCTGTTCTTCATGCAGAACCGGTTCAACCGCCATTTAACCTCCTGGATAGAGAGGTTGCCCTGCTCCATCATCAAAAGCCTCTCTCCGCCCTCCAGCAACAGGGGTTCCCTTTCCCACTCTTCAAAAGATAAGCACCGACCGGCAATTTGGTGTGGTAACAGGTCAATGGAGGAATCGGGAGGAATGTTGCCAATGATCTTCACCCTGGTACCATTTCCAATACCGGCTACCGCAGCGGAGCTCCTTCTGCCATAACTGAAAGGATCCCAGGAGAAACGGCCGAAGGGGTCGTAAGGAAGGTCTCCGGGTTTTGGAAAAAGCCTGATCAGGGAGGAAGCAACAGGCATCTCTTCCTCCGGGGGCTCAGTCAGGGATACCCTCACCGTATCGCCCAGACCTTCCAGCAGGAGCGGGGCCATTCCCACCACGGATTTGATCCTTCCGTCGGGACCATCCCCCGCTTCAGTAACCCCCAGGTGCAGCGGGTAGTCCATTCCCTCCCCGATCATTGTACTTGCGAGAAGCCTCACCGATTGCACCATGACCCTCGGATTGCTGGATTTCAGGGAAACCACCACCTTTTCAAAATCACGGTCCCGGCATACACGCAGAAATTGCATTGCCGATTCAACCATTCCTGCCGGGGTATCTCCAAATTGGGTCAGGATGGACTCATCCAGGGAGCCATGGTTGACCCCGATCCGAATGGCCGTTCCATGTTTCCTGCAGGTATCGATCAATTCAGGCAGCAGGGAATCAACGGCGTGTCCCCTCAGGTAGTTCCCCGGATTGATCCGTATTTTGTCGGCCACCACCGCTGCCTCAAGGGCCAGTTCAGGTTTGAAATGGATATCGGCCACCACCGGGGTGAATACTCCCCGGGCATGCAGCCGGGCTTTGATCTTCGCAAGGTTCTTCACCTCCCTTTTACCCTGGGTGGTAAGGCGCACCAAATCCGCTCCTGCATCGATCATACCCAGGCACTGTGACACCGAGGCTTCCACATCATTGGTATCGGTGTTGGTCATGGATTGGATGCGCACCGGGGCATCACCTCCCAGGGTTAGATTTCCTATGGCAAAGGAGCGGGACCGGTAAGGCGCCCTCATGCTACCTGATCTCCCAGTCAGCTCCATCTTTCCTGTCCTTGACAGTGATTCCAAGGTCTGAAAGGGCATCCCTGATCCGGTCGGCCGTGGCAAAATCCCGGTTGGCCTTTGCCTCGTTCCTCATCTGGAGGATCAGCTCCATCAGGCCGTTGGAGATTCCTTTTTCCCTGTTGGGAGTATCCTGACCTGTCAGGCCCAGGATATTGAAGAGATAATTATGAAAAAGGGTTTTCAGGTTTTCCAGATCAGACGAGGTAATGCCCAGGCGGCCTTCGGACAATCCGTTGATCCATTTTACCCCGTCAAACAGATGGGCAATAAGGACCGGGGTATTGAGGTCGTCCTTCATGGCTTCATCACATTTGGAGGCCAGGTCATTCACCTCGACGGAGGAGGATGCTGAAGGTTTGATGTGCTCCAGTTCATCCATGGATTTCATCAACCGCATCAGTCCCTTCTCCGAAGCCTGCAATGCCTCATTTGAGAAATCAAGGGTGCTTCGATAATGGGCCTGCAGGATGAAAAACCGGATGGACATTGGACCAAAAGGCTGGTCGAGCATTTCATGGTCGCCTTTAAAGAATTGTTCCAGGGTAATGAAATTCCCCAGGGATCGCCCCATTTTCTGCCCGTTGATGGTGATCATGTTGTTGTGTATCCAATACCTGACCGACGGTTTGCCATATCCGGCCACGTTCTGGGCGATCTCGCACTCATGGTGGGGGAACAAAAGGTCCATACCTCCCCCGTGAATGTCAAACTGCATGCCCAGGTACTTGGTGCTCATGGCGGAACACTCCAGGTGCCACCCCGGGTATCCTTCGCTCCACCGGGATGGCCAGCGCATGATATGGGCGGGATCTGCCTTTTTCCAGAGTGCAAAATCGAGCGGACTTCTTTTTTCAGATTGGCCGTCCAAAGCCCGGGTATTGGAGAGAAGGTCCTCGATTTTTCTGCCTGAAAGCTGTCCGTATGGATGGGATTCGTGGTAATGGGGTACATCGAAATAGACCGATCCGTTCACCTCGTAAGCAAATCCGGCTTCCATAATCTTCCCGATCAGTTCCTGTTGTTCGATGATATGGCCACTGGCCCGTGGTTCAATGCTGGGAGGAAGTACATTTAAATCCCGCATGTGCTCATGATACCGGTTCATGAAGTGCTGGACCACCTCCATGGGTTCCAGCGATTCGATCCTCGCTCTCTTCAGGATCTTATCTTCCCCTTCGTCCGAATCGTTCTCCAGGTGTCCCACATCTGTAATGTTCCTCACATACCTGACCCTGTAATCCAGGTAGCGAAGGTACCGGTAAAGCACATCAAATGTAATGGCCTGCCGGGCATGACCCAGGTGGGCATCACCATACACCGTGGGTCCACAGGCATAGAGACCTACAAAGGGTGGATTGAGGGGTTCAAATTTCTCCTTCCGGCGAGTCAGCGTATTGTAAATAAACAGATCGTTGGCCATAACTGTGTAAAATTAGTTAATTTTAGCTATTACCATAAAAGAGGCTCCAATGGGCAAAAACAAAAGTAAAAGCAAAGAAAAACTTACCCGGGAACAGGCAGCCACGCTCATTCTGGGCGTGTTTGGAAGGAATCCGAAACAGGTCTACAATTTCAAGCAGGTTTCGAAGCTGTTGTTTTTCAACGATAAGTACCGCAGGGCAATCATCAACAGGACCCTTGAGGAACTGGTAAATGGGAAGCAGCTGGAACAGGTGGAGCCAGGCAGGTACCGGCTGCTCAGCAGGGCGGGCTATAAAACAGGCACACTGGATATGACCCAGCACGGGTATGCCTTCCTGGTTACGGAGGATAAGGGCGATGATGTGTTTATTGCCCGCAACAACCTGAAAACGGCCCTGGATGGCGACCTGGTGAAAGTTTTCGTCTATCCGAAGCGCAAGCAGAGCACCCGGGTGGAAGGAGAGGTGGTGGAGATCCTCGAGCGGGCCCGGGATACCTTTGTGGGCACCGTGGAGATCTCCAGGAACTTTGCATTCCTGTTGCCGGACAGCCGTAAGATGCCTTTTGACATTTTCATCCCCCAGGACAAATTAAACGGTGTTGAACATGGACAGAAGGCCATTGCCAGGATCATTGACTGGCCCGCGAAAGTAAAGAACCCATTTGGGGAAATAGTGGATATCCTGGGATATCCTGGCGAGAATGATACAGAGATGCACTCCATCCTGGCCGAGTTTGATCTTCCCATCCGGTTTTCAGCAGAGGTGGAAGCCGAAGCTGAGAAGATCCCCGATGTGATCACCCCGGAGGAGATCAAGAGCCGCAGGGATTTCAGGGAGGTGCCCACCTTTACCATTGACCCTGCTGATGCCAAGGATTTTGATGATGCGCTCTCCCTTCGCCCCCTGGAGAAGGGCTTATGGGAGGTTGGAGTACATATTGCCGATGTCTCCCACTACGTAAAGACCAAAACCATCCTGGACCAGGAGGCTTTTGACCGGGGAACCTCGGTGTACCTTGTCGACCGAGTGGTACCCATGCTTCCTGAAAAACTTTCCAATGGAGTTTGCTCCCTGAAACCCCGGGAAGATAAACTCACTTTTTCTGCGGTCTTCCGGATGAATGACCAGGGAGAGGTATTGGATGAATGGTTTGGAAGAACCATCATTCACTCCAATCGCCGGTTTAGTTACGAGGAGGCCCAGCAGGTCATTGAAACCGGAGAGGGTGACATGAAAGAGGAGATCCTGAAGCTTTATGAAATATCGAAAATCCTGAAAGAGAAGCGGTTTACCAATGGATCCATCAATTTCGAGAGGGAAGAGGTGAAGTTCCACCTTGCCGAAGACGGGACACCCACCGGTGTCTATTTCAAGGTCCAGAAAGAGGCCAACTGGCTCATTGAGGAATTTATGCTTCTGGCCAATAAACGGGTGGCATCCTATGCCAGCAGGGGAGGAAAGTATGAGACCAAAGCGGATCCGCAGGAATTGAAAGGGAAAAAACCGGTGGGAAAAACCTTTGTCTACCGCATCCACGATCAACCCGATCCAGAGAAAATGGACTCCTTCACCCGGTTCATTACCAAGTTTGGCCACTCGTTGAATCCAAAACTGTCGGCACGTCGTTTATCCTCTGCGCTGAATGAGCTGCTGGACCAGGTTCAGGGTAAAAAGGAGCAGAACGTGGTGGAAATGATGGCCCTTAGATCCATGGCAAAAGCCAGGTACTCCACCATCAACATTGGTCACTATGGCCTGGCATTCAAGGATTACGCCCACTTTACCTCACCCATCAGGAGGTACCCCGACCTGATGGTCCACCGGCTGCTGGCCCATTACCTTCAGCAGGGAGAATCCAAGAACGCTGAAACCTATGAAAAGCGGTGTCAGCATGCTTCTGAAATGGAACGCAGGGCTGTGGAGGCAGAAAGGGCCTCCATTAAATACAAGCAGGTGGAATTTATGCAGGACAAAGTGGGGAAGGAATTCACAGGGGTGGTCTCGGGACTCACTGAGTGGGGGATTTACGTGGAAATTGTGGAGAACAAGTGTGAAGGAATGGTATCCATCAAGGGGATCGCAGATGATTTTTATGAATTTGATGAGGAGGAGTACATGATCATCGGGCGTCATACGGGAAGAAAGTTTGAGATCGGGGATGAAGTTAAAATTGAGGTGGTCAACGCCAACCTTTCCAGGAGACAGCTGGACTATAAGCTTGTGGATCTGGAGCAGGAAACTTAATTTTATAACACCGCGGCAAATCGAATACCGAATGGTGGTTGTCAAAAAAGAGGTAAGGGCTCATATTGTGGGGGTGGCGAGAAAAATCTTCACCCGGTATGGTTTCAGGAAGACCACCATGGATGAGATCGCTTCCGCCACACGCAAGGGAAAGAGCTCCATCTATTACTATTTTGAGAGCAAGGAGGAGATTTTCAGGGCCGTAGTCGAAAGGGAGGCAGAAGAGCTGAAGGAGCAGCTTGAAAGCACCATCAATCAGGATGACTCACCCGTTGACAAGCTGAGAAACTATATTTTTTTCAGGCTGCATCACCTGCGAACGGTTGAGAATTTTTATGCAGCCATGAACGATGAGTACCTGTCACACATGGATTTCATTCTTGAGATCCGGCGGAAGTTTGACCTGGAGGAGCGGCAGGTGGTCCAGGGGATTCTGGAAGAGGGTATGAGGGATGGGACCTTCACGCTGGTCAGCTCCGAAATTGGGGCCATTGCCATCTCCACCATGATGAAAGGGTTGGAACTTCCCCTGCTGCTCAGCGAGGAACATAAAACCGACCGGGGAAAAATGTTCGATGACCTGATCCGCGTCCTCCTGTACGGGATCATCAAACGCTGACTAATCCCCTTTGACGGCAGCCACCATTTTATAAAAGATCCCGGTGTTCTGGTAAATCCCTCCGAATGCTTCAGATCCAGGCCCAAAGGCAAAAACCGGCGTCATTGATGCGGTATGATTTGTGGTTGAGAAGGATGGACTGATGGTATTTTCTTCATAGCCTTCTGTCCCCTCCACAACTTTTGCCGGTAACGCAAGTCCCCCGGTTTCATGATCGGCACTTACAATCACCAGGGTATTTCCATCCTTTCTGGCGAACTCCAAGGCCACCCGGATGGCCTTTTCAAAATCGAGCATTTCAGCGATCACCCCGTCGCCCCTGTTTCCATGCTCCTCCCAGTCTACCTGGGAACCCTCCACCATCAGGAAGAATCCGTCCTGATCCTTAGACAGGTACTCAATGGCTAGGTCGGTGGCGCGGGGTAAAAAATCGTCCCTTCCATCCAATTTGGAAGGCATCCCGCCAGGGGCCAGCAGAAAACCATACTTATGGTCCAGGGAGAATGATCCGGGTTCGGGAAGACCGGTGGTGTCCATGGTAAATCCCTTTGATTCGGCTTCTGCCAGAAGAGCCCTGCCGTCTGAGCGCTTATTAAAAAAGCCTTTACCCCCACCCGCGAAAAAGTCGATCCCCGATTCAACCAGCTGGGATGCGATCTCTTCCTCCATACCCCGGGATATGGTGTGCGCATAGAAAGATGCGGGGGTGGCGTGGGTGATGGAGGAAGTGGAAACCACGCCGGTGCTCCAGCCCAGTGAGGATAGACATTCCGCAATATTCTCAACGGGTATCCTGGATGTGTCTACACCGATGGCCCCATTGTAGGTCTTTACCCCTGAAGCCATGGCGGTGCCGCTTGCTCCCGAGTCGGTCACCTTTTCATTGGCCGAGGAGGTAATGATGAGTCCAATTTCATTGAATCCGCCGAATTCTGTAACCTCATCTCCAAAATAGACGGTGGTGGACACGGCAGCGAGCCCCATTCCGTCACCAATAAGAAAAATAATGTTCTTCGGTTTTTCAGGTCTGTCCTGGGCTTTATTAA
>JAHEEC010000140.1 GCA_024640885.1 Bacteroidota bacterium
CGTATCAATGAGGCACCATAGTCTTTGCTTAGCAACGCACTATCCGCATAGGCATGACGGCAAAATCCAATCTCCCGCTTCATCCCGTATTTGATGGCATCTTCTAACGCTTCAGCAATGAGTGGTTCTGCTTTAAGGGGTTCCCGCAAACATATGTATCCAAATCCCAGTCCAAAGTTCGCATTGACCATCAACCGTGGATCTCCCAGCGATTTAAGAATCAAATACCCCTGATTTAAGTGGTCAAAGGCAGCGGTCATATCATTTTGCATGGTCTTCACAGTACCGAGCCAAAAATGGAGCTGGCCAGCCTCCTTTTTGTTATCCACATTCACCCACATTTCAAGTGCCTCTTTCAGGGCCTCGGTGGAGGTTTCGACCATACCGGGAAACCACAGAGCCATGGTCCCGTAGGCCATGAGCGCACGTGCCCTGGATGGGGTTTGATCCAGGCTGGCAGCTATAGCAGCCTTTAAATGCTGAAGGCCCGTCTGGTAATGGGAACGCGCCTCCCAGAACCAGCCGAGGGCACCGCATATATCCATATAATTCTTCGGATCCTTTTCACTCCATTTGACTGCCTTCATATACTCATCATGCTCCGAAGCCAGCGTATCAGCCCATTCCGATGGAGTTTCAAGCCGTTCCTCAAAAGCCCTGTCAGCGAGGGCAAGAAAATAACCATAGTGCTTTTCATTCATCATCTCATCTTCGTCGTGCCCGGAAAGTTTCTGGGCAGCAAATTCCTTGATGGTCTCAAGCATTCCATAACGGATCGAATCCCTCTCCCTGGTACTGATGAATATCATGGATTTATCCACAAGGTTGGATAGTGTCTCAAAAACCTCATTCCTCTCCATTTTTTCATCTGCACAAACCTCTTCTGCGGTTTCCACCAGGAACCCGCCTGAAAAAACGGATAACCGTTCAAAAAGCAACCGCTCCGTCTTTGATAACAGATCGTAGCTCCAATCAATGGTCGCTCTCAATGTTTTCTGTCTGGACCCAAGGGAACGGCTATCGGAAGAAAGAAGCTGGAAACGATCCTTGATGCGGTCAAGGATCATCCTGGTGTCCATGTGCCTGATTCGTGCAGCGGCCAACTCTATGGCCAATGGGATCCCCTCCAGCTTCAGGCATATCTGCGCAATGTCCATGGCATTTTGCTGATTTAGCTGGAATCCTGGCTTGCAATTACCGGCACGGTCCAGAAACAGCTGAATGGCTTCAGATTGTCCGAGGTGTTCAAGATTTAGTTCCCCCATCTCCGGGAGCGAGAGGGTGGGAACCTTCCATAAAACCTCACCCCCGATCTTCAATGCTTCCCTGCTGGTGGCCAATACTTTGAGTTCGGGGCTGGAGGAAAGAAGTGACTGGGCAAGATCGGCAGTGGCATTCACAAGGTGCTCGCAGTTGTCGAGCAGCAACATGAGCCGCTTCTCCCTGATCTGTTCTTTCACCGTGGAAGTGAGCGCTTTGCCTGGCTCCTCAGCGATGGAGAGGGTACTGGCTATCTCCTGGGGAAGCTGCCCGGGATCCTCAATGGGCGCCAGGTCCACATACCAGACCCCGTCTGTAAACTCGGCCAGAAATGCCCTGGCGATTTCCAGTGAGATCCTGGTCTTTCCGCAACCGCCTTCGCCGGTAATGGTAACCAGCCTGTTGTTTTCAATAAGTGAGCTGAGTTCGTGCTTTTCCTTCTCCCTCCCGATGAACCGGGTGATCGATTCAGGCAGGTTGTGATCCTGTTTCCTGGCACCTTCTGCTTTCTGGCCAGGTCCTGGATCATTCAAACCAGGAGATTCTATTTCCTTCATACGCCTCCGGATCATCCAGGTAAGCAGAATGGCCATAGGGAGACCGGCCAACAAGAGCCAAAGGACAAACCTGAAGATTGCCGGCCCCAGCACGTCATGGTTCTGCAGCACATCGGTCACTTCAAGGATCACCGCACCACTGCTTATATAGACAATAAAAACATGGATCAGTTTGTAAGACTTGACCGCCCTGAGGAACGCTTTGAAACCACCCATCGGAGAATTGTAAATAGTTAAGTTAGAGAATAAGTGATTACATGTCAAGAATTGCTCCTCTAATTGAAACGGAACCGGGAGTTTGATTTTGCTTCTATAAAACCTGACAATACGCTATATTAGCAGGACCAATTCATTCCCAGAGATCACCCATGGAAAACTTCACCACCATCAAACCCACCGAGATTACAGATAACGTGTTCAAACTGCTGGACAAGGACTGGATGCTGGTCACCGCCGGTACCATGGAGGATTTCAACACCATGACCGCCAGCTGGGGCCACCTGGGCATCCTCTGGAACCTGCCCATGGCCATCGCCTACATCCGGCCCCAGCGGCATACCTACGGATTTGCTAACAAATACGGGGATTACACCCTCTCCTTTTTCACCGAGGCCTACAGGCCCATCCTGCAATTCTGCGGCACCCGCTCGGGGCGGGATACGGACAAGATCGCCGAAACGGGGCTCACCCCCCTGGAAACCGGCAGGGGAAACGTGATCTTCCAGGAGGCGCGCCTGGTGCTCGAGTGCAGAAAGGTCTACGAGGATGACCTGAAGAAAAAGAACTTCCTGGATCCCGCCATTGCCCGGAAGAACTATCCAAAGAATGACTTCCACCGCTTCTATATGGGGGAGATTGTCAGTGTATTTCGAAATACTCTGTAGGAGCCAACGCAACCCGTCTTAGTAACTTGTCATCTTTAGTAAGTAAACACTTACTAACCTACTAAAACCATTGTTATGAAAAGTATCCAAATGCTGGCAATGTACCTGTGTGTCACATTGCCGTCTGGTCTATTGCCCGTGGCTGCTCAGACCCCGAATGATCAAGTTATGAATGCCCTCGACCTGAAAATGGACCTGGCGGAAACCAAACTGGAACTGCTTGATTCTAAGATCCGGCTCTGGGAAGATAAGCCCGCTGCGCTGGAGATGAAGCTGCGGGATATCGAGAAACAGGTCCGGCAACTATCCTTTTCCCCGGAAGAATTCAATGATAAATTCATGCTCCTGGATTCCCTGATGGTTGAGCAGCGGACGATGATGGCCGATCAGCAGAACCTGATGGATGAGCAACAAGCACTCTATGACCGGATCAATGAAAATAACTTTTCTGAAGGCGCAGGGATCTCCAGCATGAATGAGATCAACGGGTTGGATAACTCCCCCGCAATGAATGAGATCACCGGATTGAATGTTCAGCCACTAAATAAATATGTGATCTCTATCTATCCCATCAGGTTATTTGAAGGGACCCTGCAGCTCTCCCTGGAGCGGGTTCTGAAAAAAGGTAACGCAATCGAATTATCCCTTATGGCCACTTATGCAAATAAGGAGGGGATTGCGAACTATTACGTCTCCAACCAGAAACTGGACTATTACAATGCAGTGCTGGACTCCTATGTCCCCTATGAAAGTGAAAGCATCTCGGGCTACGGAGCTTCACTGGCCTGGAGGAACTATTTGCTCCCCAGAACAAATCCTAAGTATGAAGCACCCCGCGGAGTCTATGCGGCCCCGACGGTGATGTACCGCAGGCTTACCCTCTTCGGTTTTGATTATTCTATCGATGAGGAAACTGGAAATACTGAGCTAGTGGAGGTAAAACAGTACCTGAATGTCTTCTCCGGAGGGATCCTGGCCGGCTGGCAGTTCGTGCTCTGGAACGCCCTGACTGCCGATCTTTACCTGGGTGGCATGGTCCGGCTGAGTAAATATGACGGGGATGAAAACTTTACCAGATACAAGCAGGTCCGAAATATTGATTTTTCCGGTGTCATGCCCACCTTCGGACTTAAGATCGGGATCGTCAAGTAACCGTTGATAAGCCATACCCTGAAAATCTGCTTCCCGAGCCACCATTCGCTCAGGGGATTCATTGTATTGTGTCCCCTGGAGACAAATATTCTTCATTTATGGTTGAACCCTGCAACCCAAGAAAGCTTAACTTGTCTTTTCCAATTGAAAGCATGAACCTTTGACGACAAATTACGAGGACATACACCGGGATGTGATTGAATCCTGCATGAATGGCAATGTTCGAGCGCAGTACCAGTTATACAGCCTCTATTCAAGGGCCATGTATAACATCTGCCTCCGGATGACCAACCAGGTCGAGGAGGCAGAGGATCTGCTCCAGGAGTCGTTCTCATATGCTTTCAGTAAACTGGGTTCTTTCAGGTTTGAGTCATCCTTCGGGGCATGGTTGAAGCGCATTGTCGTGAATACCTGTATCAACCACCTTAAAAAAAGAAAGGTGGACCTGGTTTACACCGAACAGCAAAGCGATCCGGCGCCGGACGATGACCATGTGGATTACGAGGAGATCAAATTCCAGGTGGAACAAGTCAGGAAGGCCATGGAGAAATTGCCGGAAGGCTACAGGGTCGTATTCTCTCTTTACCTGCTGGAAGGGTATGATCACAAGGAGATCTCAGAAATCCTGGGAATCACCGAATCAACCTCAAAGAGCCAGTTTTTAAGGGCCAAACAAAAAATGAAGGAAATATTGATGCGCAATGAGTGACAGGTTAGAAGATTTTGTAAAGCAGCACAGGGAGCAGTTTGACCTCCACGAACCGGATCCATCCGTCTGGTTGAGGATCAATCCTGACAATGTGAAGCAGGAGAAGGGGCGCAGATCCATGCGCTGGCTCAGGGTGGCAGCCGCCATTGCCGTGATTTTTGCAGGCTTCTCAGCAGGTATCTACTTCCTCTCGGGAGGGAGCACCGAATCGGACCAGTACAGCAGTGAACTCTACCAGGAGATGCAGGAAACGGAGGAGTATTACAAACTCATGGTTTCCCAGCGGTATGATGAGCTGAGGCCGTTCCTTGCCTCCAACCCGGCAGCCAGCGAAATGCTGACCGCCGACCTGGATGAACTGGACGAGGTGTTCATCGAGTTGAAGAGGGATCTGAAGGACAATGCATCCAATCCCGAAGTGATTGAAGCCATGATCCTCAATTACAGGGTGAAACTGGAGATCCTGGAAGACCTGCTTAATCAATTAAAAGAAAAGGAGAATCAAGATTATGGAAAAGATGAATCAAATTCTCTTTAGACCTGCAAATCTGCTGATCGGAGCGGCGCTGATGCTGGGCACACTGGTCCAGGCTCAGAGTTTTACCGACAAACGCAGCGTGACCAGGAGGTTTCCCGCCAGCATGGAGACCACCCTGGAGGTGCAGAACAAGTACGGAAAGATCCAGGTGGTGACCTGGGACAAGGATTCTGTGCGGGTAGGGGTGGATATCCTCCTGACCGAATCCAGTGCCTCCAAATTGAAGAAACTGAAAGAGGACGTCCGGATCGATTTTACCGGGACAAGTACATATATCATTGCCAAAACCCTCATCGAAAGTGAAAGCGGAAGGATCGCCTCCGAGCTCAAGTCCATCAGCAACACCATTACCGGGACCAACAAAAGGATGGAGATCAATTACATGATCTACCTGCCCGAATACATGGATGTGGTCCTGAATAACAAGTTCGGCGACATCTACCTGGATGACATGGGCGGCCAGGTGGACATTGAACTCTCCAATGGTGTGCTGAAAGCCAACCGGCTGGAGGGGAACTCGGCCATCGATCTCAGCTTTGCCAACGGCATGATCAAGTCGCTGGGATCTGCCACCATGAAACTTTCATACTCGGACCTGGTGCTCAATGACGCGGGGCAGCTGGACCTGGACAGCAAATCGTCCAAACTCAACGTGGATAGTGTGAATGTACTGAAGATCAATTCACGCCGCGATAAACTCTATTTTAAAAAGGTGGAGTACTTCTACGGGAAAAGCAACTTCACCCAGGTTTGGGTTTACGATTTCCTCCGGGAGAGCGATCTCTACATGAAATATGGTGAACTGACCATCGAACATGTGATGCCCGGCTTCTCAAAGATCTTTGTGGAATCGGAATATACCGATGTCTCACTCTATTTCAACCGCAAGAGCAACCTGGCTTTTGATATCCTTCACCATGAGAAATCGGATCTCAGGCTGCCCGAAGAAAAATCACTGACGGAGGAAAGTTTCGACGGCAGGGACTACTTCAGGACCAAAGGGACCATCGGGTCGGGCAAACCTGTGGGAGAGGTGCGAATTGACGCCCTCCAGAAGTGTTTTATCAACATCTCGTTCAAGAAGTAAAGTCATGAGAAATCTTTACATCATCATATTCCTCGGCATCTCCGGCAGCCTTTTTTCACAATACCAGCTGAAGGAGGTTGGGATCCGGGGAGGTTACACCTCCGGTTTCACCTTCAGGGTGAACCTCGAAGAGAACCTTTCCTATGAGGCACAGCTGGGCTACCGCGACCAGGGCGGCATCTTCAGCATGTACAGGCAACTGCACCGCGAGATGGGCATGGACCAGCACGGCAACTGGGAATTTTTATATGGATTCGGGGCGCATGCTGGTTTCTATTTCACCGACAGTTACAGGATCTTCTTCCGCGAGATCTATTTTGGAAGGGAGATCTTCACCCCGGTGATCGGCTTCGGGGGGTACCTGGGTATCGAATACCAGCTGGTGGAGGCACCGGTCACCTTCGGGATGAGCTTTCAGCCCTTCATGGAGCTCTCGCTGAAACAACTCTTTGGAATTAATCTTTGGGATTTTGGCTTTAACGTAAAATACAGGTTCTAATTAAATGACTATAACAATGAAAAAGATCGCAACATTGATGGTATTGCTGGCAATGGCAGTGCCATCGCTCCTGGCACAGGAAGATGAAAATATGGAAAGGGAACAGAACAAGCAACAGAGGAATCCGGGGGAAGTCCAGACCCTTTTCGATCCCCATTCGGGCAGCGGCGGGTACGGCGCGTTCACCATCGGTTACACCAAGATCAACAACCGCGATGCCATCATCATGGGCGGGCGGGGCGAATGGGTGGTAGGCCACGGGTTCGGCCTTGGCATGGCAGGATACGGCTTCGTAAACGACCCCATATAC
>JAHEEC010000055.1 GCA_024640885.1 Bacteroidota bacterium
AGGCAGCCCCTTCTGCAAAAAGGGAGTTGGTAGTTTAGAGCCTGATGCTAACTCCGATGGTAAAATAGGAAACGCCATAGCCCACCTGGGCAAAAGCTGCGAACTTCTCGACGAAATAGTAGCGGGCACCCACCATTCCGGCAAATACAAATCCCCCCGATGTGGAGGAGTAATCATATCCTCCACCAGGATTGGTGCCGAATTCCTTGGATGAAGCAATGTTATACCCCAGTCCGATCCCCACGTAAGTGTCCAGCTTATTTACAAGCGGGTAATGAAAGGATCCCAGTGCGCCCAAAATAAAGTTTGAATATTTCCAACCCCAATTCAGGTAGTCATATTTATAGGAGGTATATCCGACCCATCCACCAACTCCGATTACACCTTTCTCAAGGATCTCGTCAGCGATGGCCTGCTCGTAGGATATGGACAGGGGCGGGACACCCCTTGAATAGTAGGTGCCGGAATAGAGCGTGCTTCCAAACCCAATGCCCAGGCTGACCACCTTGTCTCCAAGGTTGAACATGCTCTCCTGGGCCTGAAGCGCAGAGAATGAGAAGAATGCCACAGCGGCAATCGTAAATAGTTTTTTCATTTTTTTAGGTTTAGGTTAGGTTCAGGATTATTAAACAATTTTCCTAAATATATAAGATAATTGAACCTTTTCTAACTTAACCGGGTGAATTTTTGGTAAAGGATTTAAAAAAAATGACAAATCAGGTTGATTTTGATGATTCAGATTAATAAATTAAGGAATTGTAGAGGTAATAGCTCCGGTTATTACCCCAGGAACTTGATCAACAACAATCCCAGGACTACAAGTGTGATCAGAATCCAGAAAAGGTAGAACCTGCGGTGGATTCTCAAGTTCTGGATCACTTCCTGTGAACTCTCCACCCTTATTTTAAAGGCAAGGGTGATATAAAACATCAACATATAGAGGAAGATGGGCAATCCTATGACCAGGAATGGTGTCCACTGGAGGCTGAATTCGACGGAGAAAATCTCTGTCATGCAGAGGGCAATGGCCAGAGAGAGGCTCAGCCCAAAGACCGATTTAAACACTTCCGCCCTTGCCAGGGCCGTAAATTCGGTTTCATTCCTCTCCCTTGAAAATATGATCACCAGGCTCCCTGCATATATCAGCAGCTGATAACGGGGATCCTTGAAAAGGAAGAGGGCCAATCCCGCGAAGCTTGTAAGCAAACCCACGTATTTGAAACGGAAATGATACAGGGGTACATATGCGATTTGTTTCATGGCAAATAATTGCTTTGGTTGAAAATCAATCCTGGATCTCTTCGTTGGTTCCCACTGAAAAGACTGTAGCTGTTACAATACTGCCCACCGGCCCGAATACCATCCCCAGTAAACCCCCGATCCCATCATTGATGATGACCCAGGAACTCCGCTTCAGGTTGGCACCCTTTAAGGATGATGTTTCCCAGGCTTCCCAGAAGTCATAAGAGGCATTAAAGATATTGATATACAGGTGCTGCCCCGTGATGTCGGATTCACTCCTGAAACGTGAATTCTTGAAATTGGAATTCACATACTCCCTGATCTCTGATCGGTCATCTTTCAAATGGGCTAGGGCCATTACTTTTTTCATCTCTTTCAGAAAGTGTTTGCTGTAAAGCCCTGTTTCTGACAGCTGGGAAATGAAACTAGCTGTATCCAGGGTAAATCCAGTTCGGCCCGTGGTTTTTAGTCCCGGGCTCTTCAAGTGATCTTCGACGGCATTCCGGGTCCCGGGGGTGAAACTTGATTCATATCCGTTGTGAAGCAGGTATTCCCATGAGAGGTCCAGCACTTCGGCTGTCAGGATACTACCTTTCGAAGGCGTTACTTCCCGGTTGGCGTAGAAGTAGGTGATCATTTCATTATGTATTTTCCCCGCGTTTGCCATCATTTCGTCTCCATCCATCGGTTCCGCCGGTTCACCGGTCTCCTTCTGACATGCAGATATGAAAATTGCGCTGCATAGGCCTGCACCCAGCAGGCAACTGATAAAGTGATTCTTTTTTAATTTCATAGCATAGGTTTTATAGTGCCTACTCTCAAAAGGTTTTTCGGCTTCCACCTGCACTTTGGATTGGTGCAGTGGTTAATGTGACAAACTGCGGCTAATCGGTCAGCTTCCGGAACATTCCTCGAAAAAATGTGGCCCGGCAGGATGGGCCCGTCGGGGGATTTAAAGAAAGTCATACGGGTGTCAGGGACCGTACTGCTGGAATTATTGTTATCTTTATTTTCATTTTCATCAAGTACGAAATGACCATTGAAAAGCAACTTTTCGGAACCATGCCAGGCGGAAGGGAGATCTTCAGGTATACCCTGAGGAACAACCACGGAATGGAGGTGGATATCATCAATTATGGCGCGATTATCACCTCCATCAGGATGCCGGGCAGGAATAATGATCCAGGGGATGTGGTCCTGGGATTTGACACCCTTGAGGAGTACATGGGCAGCCATCCCTATTTTGGTGCCATGGTGGGCAGGGTATGCAACCGGATCGGGAAGTCCCGATTCGAGCTGGAAGGAAAGTTATATCATATTACCGCCAATGAAGGGTTGAACCATCTCCACGGTGGAAACGCGGGGTTTGACAAGAGGGTCTGGAGTTCCCGAAGTGAGAAAAGCGGAGATGACCAGGTCTCCGTCCATCTGGGATACGAGAGCCAGGACGGAGAGGAGGGCTACCCGGGAAGGTTGTTCACAGAGGTTGAGTACTCCCTGAATGACGAGAATGAACTGGGTATCTTTTGCCGTGCTAAAACGGATAAACCCACCCATGTGAACCTGACCAATCACAGCTATTTCAACCTGAACAGCTGCGAGGGCAATATCCTTGCCCATGAGTTGTTTATTGATGCTGAACGGGTTACCGAACTGGACCGGGAGAGCATCCCCACCGGGAGGATCCTTCAGGTATCCGGCACTCCATATGACTTCAGGGAACCCAGGGCAATTGGAGAGAGAATTTCTGAAGTGTCCCCTGGCTATGATATCAATTATGTGGTGGACACGAATCCCAACGAATTAACCAGGGTGGCGACCCTGTATGATCCATCCTCTGGAAGGATCATGGAGGTCCTCACATCCCTTCCCGGAATTCAGCTCTATACTTCAAACCATGTGAGCGGGATCAAGGGAAAAGGAGGGAATATTTATGAGAAACACAGTGCCGTCTGCCTGGAAACTCAATATTTTCCGGACAGTGCCAATCAACCTTCGTTTCCATCCACTATTTTGAATCCCGGCGATGAATTTTCAGCAATAACCATTTACCGATTTAGCAGATAGCATGCGTACCACAACCTCCCTTTTTCTGGCATTTATAGCATTATTGCACTCCGCAGGGCAGATTTATCACGCCTGCCCGGTGCAGGTCCACAGCACATATGACTATGAGAATCCGTTAAATGAAAAATGGCTTTCGGCTTATGATGTGAAGTTTTATGAACTCTCCCTTTCGGTCTCAAATAAATCCACTGTGATTTCCGGTAGCGCAACCATCCTGCTGGAGGCCACGAGGGAGATGGATACGATGGTCATTCAACTTCAGGACTCACTGCAAATTTCAAAAGTGGGACTGGCCCTGGATCCTGTAAAGAAGGAATTTCTGGAACTGGTAGATTACCAGCACACTGACGGGGCTGTTTACATCCCCCTGGGGGTGACCATCAACGGGGGATCGTTGTTTTACATCCTCATCGAATACGGGGGTGAAGCGGGCCAGGACAGGGGCTTTTTTGCAGGAATCACCACGGCCACAGATCCCGACTACGGGTTTGATGTCACATATACCTTATCGGAGCCGCTGAATGCCAAGGACTGGTTCCCGGTAAAGGAGGTGTTGCTCGATAAAATCGATTCGGCACGGATCAACCTGCAATGCGATAACCAGTTGATGGCCGGGTCCAACGGGATCCTGGAGCAGGTTGAACCCGGGGAGAACAATACCCATATCTTCAGATGGCACACCGCCTATCCAATGGCCTACTACCTGCTTTCCTTTGCGGTGGCCGATTACAGGGATATTTCATTCAATGCAGCACTGAAGACAGAGGGGGATTCGGTACTGGTCCAGAACTATATATATGATTCCGATGCCACATATAATACATGGAAAGAGGGAATAGCAGAGACAGGACCCCTGATCTCCACCTTCTCAAAGTTACTGACCGATTACCCGTTTAAAGAGGAAAAGTACGGGCATTCCATGGCCCCCCTTGGTGGTGGGATGGAACACCAGACCATGACAACCATCCATAATTTCAATTTTAACCTGGTGGCCCATGAACTGGCCCATCAATGGTTCGGGGATCACATCACCTGCGGAAACTGGCAGGATATCTGGATCAATGAAGGATTTGCTTCCTACATGGAATACATAGCCCATCAGCAGCTCAGGGGGCAGGCTTCGGCCGATGGATGGATGGCCAATGCCATGTCCATTGCATTAAGCGCGACCTCGGGCTCCGTCTATGTCCCGGAAGAGAGTGTGGAGGATTCCTACAGGCTTTTTGATTACAGCCTCACCTACAAAAAGGGTGCAACCCTGCTGCATATGATCAGGTATCAACTGGACGACGACGAGCTCTTTTTTGAAATGCTCCGGAGTTACCTTGAACAGTTGGGAAGTGGTCACGCGCTGGGGGAAGACTTCAGGGAAGTACTGGAGGGAGTCAGTGGCATGGATTTTTCATGTTTTTTTGATCAGTGGTATTATGGCCAGGGATATCCCATATTCAATGTGCAGTGGTACCAGGACGGGGATTCGTTGAGGGTCCACATCGAGCAGTCCACTACAGTTCCGGCCGTGACACCCCTGTTTAAGACACCCTTCGACCTGGAGGTCAGATTTACGGAAGGGGCTGCGGTTCGATACAGGTTGAACCAGGATTCGCAGGTTGAAGATTTCACAATCCCTGCAGAAGGTCTGGTGTCCGAAGTACTTTTTGATCCCGATAAGTGGTTGCTCAAGAATGCCAGCGTGATTCAGAACATACCACCCTACATGAACAACGGGAAGTATATTTATGGTCCGAATCCGGTATCGGACAAGCTTTTCATCCGCTTCCTGAACAAGACCCGGATTGATGAGATCCTCGTCACCAACCTGAGTGGACAGGAAGTATTGCGGTTGAAAGACACCGATAACCCGGTCACATTCAACCTCGCCAATCTTGCAGACGGGCCCTATCTACTGGTCATTGAAAGCGAGGACCAGACTTACACGGAACGAATTGTCAAGGTATCCGGTAAATAGGATAATGAGGAAAAATTTCTTTTTTAACCCTTTGAGCCATTTCTTATGAGACCACCGAAAATCACCGCAATTTTGATCATGTTACTGATCCTCTCCTGTGAAAATTCCACCAGGCTTCCTTACCAGAATACGAAACTTGATTTTGAAACAAGGGTGGATGATCTTGTGTCCAGGATGACGCTGGAAGAGAAGGTGGGTCAGCTTGATTATTATGCAGACGAGATAGCGCACCTGGGAATCCCCAGGTACAATTGGTGGAACGAATGCCTGCATGGTGTGGCCAGGGCAGGGAAGGCCACGGTCTTTCCACAGGCCATTGGGATGGCTGCCACATTTGACCGTGAGTTGATGTTCCGCATGGCCGAGATCACCTCCACTGAAGCGAGGGCCAAGTACCACGATTTTATTTCCAGGGACAAGCGGGGGATTTACCAGGGGCTTACCTTCTGGTCGCCAAATATCAATATTTTCAGGGATCCAAGGTGGGGAAGGGGACATGAGACCTATGGAGAGGATCCGTTCCTTACGGGAGAAATGGGGGTTCAGTTTATCAAAGGACTTCAGGGTAATGATCCGAAATATTTGAAAGTAGTGGCCACTTCGAAGCATTATGCGGTCCACAGCGGACCTGAACCGCTGCGCCATGAATTCGATGCGGTAGTCAGTGAACGTGACTTCCGGGATACCTACCTGCCAGCCTTTAAAAAGACCGTGGAGGAGGGGCATGTATACTCTGTGATGTGTGCCTACAACCGCTACATGGGAGAACCGTGTTGCGGAAGCATTCCACTTGAGGAGGAGCTGCTTCGGGGGGAGTTGGGATTCCAGGGTTACATCGTATCCGACTGCGGGGCCATCAGGGATTTTTACTCCGGGCACAATGTGGTTAAAACCATGGAGGAGGCTTCTGCGCTCGGGGTACGGTCTGGAACCGATCTGAATTGCGGAGATCAGTATCCCTCACTTGTCAAGGCGGTGGAAATGGGACTTATTTCTGAAAGGGAAATCGATGTGTCGGTAAAAAGGTTGATGCTTGCCAGAATGAAACTGGGCATGTTTGATCCCGAAGAAATGGTGCCCTGGTCAGGTACATCCATCAGTGTGGTAGCCAGTGAACCCCATGGTGCTGTGGCCTACGACATGGCCAGAAAGTCTATCGTGCTGCTGAAGAATGAAGGAAATTCCCTGCCCCTGAGCAAGGGATTAAAAAAGGTGGCCGTCATTGGACCCAACGCCCACAACGTGGACGTACAGAATGGCAATTACAACGGAACACCAGTGAATCCCGTCAGTGTCTTTGAAGGGATTCGAACTAAACTCGGAGCAGATTCCGAGGTCCGGTATGCACTGGGATCACCTCACCATGAAGATCTGCCCTACCTTGTCACAGTGCCGGGGGATGTGCTCTTTACCGATCAGGAGCTCACCCATGCAGGATTGAGCGGCCTCTTTTTTTCCAACCTGGAAGGTGAAGGAGATCCTGTTCTTAAGAGGACCGATCCCGTGGTGGATTATTACTGGTGGGATGGTCAACCGCCCGTGAACGGACTCACTGATGATGACTATTCGGTGGAATGGAGCGGATACCTGGTCCCAAGAAAATCGGGCAGCCATGCCATTGGAGCTGAAGGAAAATATTTTCAGTTCATTTTAGATGGAGATACGCTTATCTCCCATAACAACATCCACCACCCTGACAAGATCTACAGGGAAGTGGAGCTGACAGCAGGACGAGCATATGCAATCAAGTTGCGGATGCAGGACAGGCACGGGGATGCCAGCTGTGCCCTTCACTGGGAGGAACCGCAATTGCCTTTGCTTCGTGAGGCTCTGGAGACCACCGCCTGGGCGGACCACATCATCATGGTGATGGGTTTGACCGCAAGGTTGGAAGGGGAGGAGATGAGGGGCCTTGAACTGGCTGGATTCAACGCTGGTGACCGGACCTCTCTTGAACTGCCGGAGGTGCAGCAACAACTGATTCAAAGGATCGCAGCCACGGGAAAACCGGTCACACTGGTCCTGATGACTGGCTCAGCGGTATCCATCCGGTGGGAGGACCAGTTCTTACCGTCCATAGTACAGGCCTGGTATGGCGGAGAAGCTGCAGGAAGTGCGGTGGCAGATGTACTTTTCGGGGATTATAATCCGGCCGGAAGACTCCCGGTCACCTTTTACAGATCGGTGGATGATCTGCCACCTTTTGAAAATTATGACATGGCAGGGAGAACTTACAGGTATTTTGACGGTGAGGTGCTCTACCCTTTCGGGTACGGTCTCAGTTACTCCACGTTCAGCTACGACAACCTGATCCTGGAAAAGGAGGAGATTTCTGCCAATGGGAACACTACTGTCAGTGTGGATGTGACCAATGAGGGATCAATGGACGGGGAAGAGGTGGTACAGCTTTACATCAGGGATATGGAATCGAAGGAGACCAGGCCCATAAAAGACCTGAGGGGATTCCAGCGGATATTTATTAAAGCGGGTCAGACCATCGCCGTGACCATGGACCTTGGCCCCGATGAGCTGGCATATTATGATACAGGGAAAGGAACCTATTTGGTAGAACCGGGAAAATTTCAAATCATGGTAGGCCCCTCGTCTCAAGAGTCCGGGTTGCTTACCGCTGAACTGCAGGTCCGTTAACCGTTTAATTGATCTGTTTGGATCCGTCGCCGATCTCAGCTACATAGAAATCAGCAGTCAGCCCGGTCTTTTCGGCATAAGCTTTTCCCACATCCCGGATAAAGGATTCCACTGCATCTTCCCTGACGATGCTTACCGTGCAGCCGCCGAAACCAGCACCCGTCATCCTGCTGCCAATGGTCCCGTTGATCTTCCTGGCTTCATCGACCAGGGTATCCAGTTCAGTGCCGGTTACCTCATAATCATCCCTCAGTGAATCGTGCGATTCATTCATGAGCTTTCCGAAGGAATCGATATCTCCATCGTGGAGTGATCGGATGGCTGACAGGGTCCTGTGGTTCTCCGTGATCACATGACGGGCTCTTTTCTTCTGCTCCTCATCCTTGATCAGGTGAGAAAGATTCTGAAATTCAGCCAGGTTCAGATCACTCAGGTGCCTGATGTTTTTTTCTTTGCGAATAGCCTCCACGGCAGACTCACATTGTGCCCTTCGCACATTGTATTTTGAATCGGCCAGACCCCTTCTCTTGTTGGTGTTGGCTATGATGATCTTCATGGCTTCCAGTTTCAATGGCACCCTCTCAAAGTCCAGTGTATCGCAGTTCAGAAAGAGGGCATGATCTGCAGCTCCCATCCCCGATGCGAACTGGTCCATGATCCCGCAGTTCACCCCCACAAACTGGTTTTCCGCCCTCTGGGAAAGCTTTACCAGCTCCATGCGATCAAGCCCGAAACCAAAGACCAGGTTCATGGCAAAGGCTGTGACCATCTCAATGGAGGCTGAGGAGGAGAGTCCTGCACCGTGGGGAATGTCCCCTGAATAGAGCAGGTCAACACCTTCAATTTCCAGTGCCATTTTCCGAAATTCGTTCAGCACACCAAGGGGATAATTAATCCATGATTTCCCTTCCTTTTCGAAAGGTTCGTCCAGGTTGACCTCACCCCTGTGGTCGAAATTGGTGGTGGCCAGATGAACCTTTCTGCTCTGGTTTTTCCTCACAAGCAGGTAGGTGCCGAATGAGAGTGCACATGGAAAAACATATCCGCCATTGTAATCGGTGTGTTCGCCGATCAGGTTAACCCTGCCGGGTGAAAAGAAGAGATCGATTTGATCCTCAGTCTCACCGTACAGGCCTGCGAAGGATACTTTTAGTTGCTCCTTATTCATGGTATTCACATCATATGAGAACTAAATGTAGAAAAAAATATTCGATCCAAATTCTGTGAGGCAATTTTAGTAAATTTAGAACCTCATGTGAACCATTGTGAAAGACACCTCCATAAGAACGATTTTAGTTACCCTGGGAATCATAATCATTACCACTGCTCTGCTGATGCCATTCCTGGGATCGGTGAACCTGTTTGACAGCGATGAGGTCAATTACGCCGAATCGGCAAGGGAGATGATTGTAACCGGTGATTACCGGACTGTTCAGATTGATTTTGAGCCATTTCCTGAAAAACCACCCCTCTTCTTCTGGTTGCAGGTGATCTCCATGAAAATTTTTGGCATCAATGAATTTGCTGCACGCTTTCCTAATGTAATATGCGGAATCATCTCCCTGCTCCTGCTATATTTCCTGGGCAAACAACTCTATGGCCACCGCTTCGGACTTCTATGGATCCTTTCCTATGGAGCCGCTATCCTTCCATTTTTCTATTTCAAATCGGGGATGATCGATCCCTGGTTCAACCTGTTTATTTTTTCAGGAATTGCCTGGTTCGTTTTATACCTTGATCCGGACCGGGAAAAGGCAAGGATCCGGAACGTGACTTTATCCGCCCTGTTTTTGGGGCTGGCGATTCTGACCAAAGGCCCCGTGGCCCTCCTTATTTTCCTGATCACTTTTCTGGTCTTCCTGTTCATGAAACGATTTCGGATTAAAGCCAAACTCCTCCACATGGTGCTTTTTTTCCTGATTCTCCTGGTCATTGGTGGAAGCTGGTTCCTGGGACAGGTCTTAAACGGAAACGGGGAATTACTCAAGGATTTCGTGGATTACCAGCTGGGATTGCTTTTCTCGGAAAGCAACTTCCACAGGGGATTTTTCGGTTACCATATTGTAGTCATTCTCCTGGGTGTTTTCCCTGCCTCGGTCATCGCCCTTAAAAGCTTCACAAAAAAATCAGAAAACACAGAATTCCAGAAACTCTTCAGGCAATGGATGTATATCTTGTTCTGGGTGGTGATTGTCATCTTCTCCATCGTCAAGACAAAACTGCTGCACTACAGTTCCCTGGCCTACTTTCCACTCACTTTTCTGGCAGCCTGGGTTTGGGAGAAATGGATTGACAGGAAGTTAGAGCTCGGTACCTGGCAGGTAATCCTCATTTTTCTCATCGCACTTTTTCATGCCTCACTGGCCATTTTGCTGCCATTGTTGACCGAGCACCATGATTGGCTGATTGCAAGGAATTTCACCGTCATTAATGATTTCACAAGAGCGGCGCTTCATCGGGATGTGCACTGGAGTGGATACGAGTGGTTGATTGGCCTGTTCCTGATTCTAGGGGTTATCATTGCGTTGGTTCAGATCCTTCGAAGGGATACCAGGGGTATGTTGATCCTGCACCTGGTGGTATTGTTGTTCGTTACTGCCTCCATGTATACATTTACGGGACGAATAGAGGAGTACACGCAGAGGAGCGCCATCAAGTTTTACGAAGGCCTGAAGGGACAGGAAGTCTATGTCAATACCCTTGGTTTTAAAAGTTATGCCCACCTCTTTTATTTTGACAAGCAACCCGGTGCAGGAGATGACAGCATAGAGCATCTGATGACAAGTGAGCTGGACAGGGATGCCTACTTTGTGATCAAGGTGAACAAGAGGGATCGATTCATTGAGAGCTATCCTCAGCTTGAAATAATAAATGAGAAAGACGGCTATGTGTTTGCTGTGAAAAGGGCCGGGACAAGGTGAGATCGGGTTGTATTAAAAACAATATTTATAAAAAATGCCTCATGTTTAAGATGGTTTATCTTTCACTCATTCTGGCCGCATTGCTGTCAGTTTCATGTAGAAGCCAAACGGATGGACAGGTTGAAATCACGGTTAACCAGCCACACAAGGAGGTGCTTGTAACCGTGGATGGTGAACCTTTCACCACCTACAGATACGGGAATGACCTGGAGAAACCGGTACTTTATCCGGTATTTGCACCTGGTGGAGTTTTGGTCACACGCGGATTCCCTATTGAACCCAGGGAAAGAGAGCGTGTGGATCACCCGCACCATGTGGGAATCTGGTTCAACTTCGGTGACGTGAACGGATATGATTTCTGGAATAACTCCTACGCGGTACCATCCGGACGCAAGCAGTTTTTTGGAAGAATCGTCCCCGGGGAGATAGCCAGGGCTGAAAGTGGGAAAGGAAAAGGGATCCTTGAAGTTAAAATGGATTGGATCGCTCCCGACAATGACCTGGGGGAGAAGTTGCTGGAAGAGGAGACAACCTATATTTTCCGAAAGAGCGGAGAGGCCCGGATCATTGACAGGATTACAAAACTTACCTCAACCGTGGATGAGGTTGTCTTTACCGACAACAAGGAGGGTCTCCTGGCTATAAGGGTAGACAGGGCCTTTGAACTCCCTTCGGATGAACCATTGCTTTTCACCGACGGTTCGGGGAACCCAACCCAGGTCCCTGTGCTTGACAACGAGGGAGTGACCGGATGGTACAGGAACAGTGAAGGGATTGAAGGAGATGATGCATGGGGCAAGAGGGCGGAATGGGTGAAGCTCTCCGGCAACAAAGGGGGAGGGATCATCTCCCTGGTCATGGTGGACCATCCGCTCAATCCGGGTTACCCATCATGCTGGCATGCCAGGGGCTATGGATTGTTTTCGGTGAATAACATGGGACGCAAAGTGTTCGATGACACCCTGGAACCATTCAAACTTATTTTGAAAAAAGGGGAATCTGTGACCTTCAGGCACAGGTTTGTGGTTGCGACGGGGGACCTTACAGATGCTGAGATCGAGCTCCTGAAGTCGGATTTCATCAAAGATTGACCACCCTGCCCATCCGGCTGCTTTCATAGGCACTCTCGATGATGCGGATTACATCCCCGGCCTGTTCGGGCAAAATGGCAAGTGGTTCATGATGGCGAATGGCCCGGTACACATTTTCATAGAAACGCGGATAGCTGCCTGGCACCGTAGGGTAGGACCCGGCAAGGGCTTTCCCCTGAAAACTTGAATTGATCCTTCCCCAGGCATCTTCCGGCTCCTCGCCCCAGGATGGGGAGCCGGGAATCTCCCCCGATTTCAGGGCCTCTTCCTGCGGATCCAGCCCCCACTTCAAATAACTTCCTTCGGTGCCGTGGAGGATGAACCTGGGCCCTGGTTCCCTTACCAGGTAACTGCTGCGAAGCAGGCACTTGAAACCGGGGTAATGGAGAAAGAGGTCAAAACTGTCATCGGTTTGGGCACCGTCGCGCAACATCCTGCTGTCACAGAACAGCCTGTCAGGCATCCCGAATAGACAAAGGGCCTGGTCCACCAGGTGGGATCCCAGGTTATAAAGGGTGCCTGTTCCATTGGATTGATCCTTCCAGGATTCCTGGATGTAATTCCGGTACCTGTCAAAATGCGATTCGAAATCCACGAGCCGGCCAAGTTTTTTACTTTCAATGATCTCCTTCACAGTCAGGAAATCGCCATCCCATCTCCTGTTCTGGAAGACTGTCAGCAAGCGTCCATGATCTTTTGCCATCTGGATCAGTTCCCCGGCATGTGCACTTTTCAGGGTAAAAGGTTTCTCCACCACGGCATGTTTTCCTGCTTTAATGACCCGTGCAGTCATTTCATAGTGAAGGTGATCGGGAGTATTCACCACCACAAGCTCAACCTCGGGATCATCCAGGATCTCTTCAAACTGCCTCACGATTCTGGCCCCCGGGTGTTTTCTGGCGGAATCCTCCCGGTGCCTTTCAAGGATGCTGACAATTGAAAACCCGGGATGGGATTCCAGCAAGGGGCCATGAAAGACCAGCCCGGACATCCCGTATGAACTTAAAGCGACCTTGATTCTTTGCATGGCGGAGTAGGTTTGGCCCGTTAATATAGAAAAAAAGAGTGATCGTGAAAAACCTCACCCCCCCAGGGTCATCCCCATTAGGGGAGCTGGCTCCCCCGGGGAAGGAAATCCTTTGAATAACCCCAAAAAGTTCGGAACTTGTGAGCCCTGAAGAATCAATTCTCCCCAGGGGAGCAAAAGGAGGGAAGGTTGGGAATTGGCAGTTTTAAAAGGATAAAATCATGAAAGCCTCCAGGATAATACGTGAAGTGGTCATATTGGTATTCTGTTTCCTGGGCTCTTTTATATTGAATACGGCCGGGATCATCGCCAGTCAATCCCCCGCTGCGGAACTGGCAACCAGGTTCCATGTGGTCCTGCTGGTAGCCCTGGTGATCTACGGGGCTGTTCTGATCCTCAGGGTAATCTATATCCTGATCTCGCGCTTCTGGATCAGGAGGTAAATATGCTTATGAGGGTTCATCCAGCCAGCGGCATTCTCATTCTGTTATCAGGATTCATCGCTTCCTGCAGTTACAGGTTTTATCCTTCCGGCTGCGACGAGCCTCTGCCGGGTAACCTTATACCACAGTGCATCATGGAGCCAGAGCTCGCAGAAACCAGCGGATTGTTTTACCTGGATGGCCTGGTGTGGACTTTTAATGACAGTGGCGGAGAGGCTGCCCTCTATGCCATGGACCAGGATAATGCGCGAGTAATCAGGAAGACCATCATCAGCAATGCGTTCAATGTGGACTGGGAAGATGTGGCCATGGATGGACACCATATTTACGTGGCCGATGTGGGTAACAATTTCGCCGCACGGGATACCCTGATCATTTACAGGATCCCGAAATCCGGCTTGCTGTCGGGTGATCCCTCCATCAACCACGATGGGATCATATCACTCACCTTCGAAGATGAAATAACCAGGAGCAAAACAGGCTACTCATCCCATGATTGTGAAGCGGTTTTTGCCTTTGGCGACTCCCTCTACCTGTTCACCAAAAACTGGGTTGATGAGACCACATCTGTCTACGTGATCCCTGTGAAACCTGGTCATTACCAGGTGAAGCACAGGTTTCTATATGAAACCAGGATGCTTGTTACCGGCGCAGATATCCTTCCGGAAAAGAAAATGGTTGTTCTGGTGGGCTACAGGAACCTTTTTCCCGTGGTAATCAGGTATGGGTATGATGACGACCCTGGCAGGATCGATTGTGGCGGGAAGGCCAGGTTTTATCCATTCAGGGGAGGCAGCCAGGTGGAAGGGGTCTGTTTTAACCCTGCAGGGGAGCTTTATATATCATCTGAAAAAAGGATACACATGCAAAAGCTTTATAAGGTCGGCATGCCGCTCCATTAATATCAGATCATTACCTTTGCAGGATCCATATGGGAGGAACGAATGGGAGCAACTAGAGAAACTTTCGAAGGAGGGAAGAAACTGCCACTTGTAGAGCAGTTCTATACCATCCAGGGCGAAGGATACCACACAGGCAAGGCAGCTTATTTCATCAGGATCGGGGGATGCGATGTGGGGTGCAGCTGGTGCGATACCAAGTTCTCCTGGGATCCATCCCTTCATCCCGTGGTGCCGGCCGAAGAGATCCTGCAACCCATTCTGGAATGCCCTGCAGCTGCCGTAGTGGTTACAGGTGGGGAGCCTCTGATGGTCAACCTTGATTACCTGACCCGGCTGGTCAAACAGCATGGTATCGAAACCTTCCTGGAGACCTCCGGTGCCTATCCATTGAGCGGGGAGTGGGACTGGATTTGCCTTTCGCCGAAAAAAAATGCGCCTGTGGTGGAGGAACTCTATGAACGGGCACATGAACTGAAGGTGATCATTGCTGAGGAGGAGGATCTTGAGTGGGCGGTTGAAAACGGCGACAGGGTGGGTGTAAACTGTAAACTCTTCCTTCAGCCCGAATGGAGCAAACGGGAAACCATTCTACCGGTCATCATCGAGTTTGTAAAACAGAATCCCAGATGGATGATCTCCCTGCAATCTCATAAATACATGCACATTCCTTAAAAAAATCGGGTATGAAACTGCTTTGGCCATTCATGATCCTGCTCTTTGTCTCCGGAACCGCCAGGGCCCAGCGGTACACTTCCTCGTCCAGGAAGGCCATCAAAAGTTTTGAGGAGGCTGTGGCTTGTTTCCAGGCAAGCAATGATGCATGCACAGAGGAGAACCTGCAGAAAGCAATCAGGTGGGATCCTGGTTTTTTAGAGGCTTACCAGTTGCTTGCCCAGGTTTGCTTTGACCAGGGACGCGTGGAAGATGCAATCCGGTATTTTGGCCGTTCACTGGACATTGATCCCGAAGGCAATCCGGACGGGTACCGCCTGCTTGCCCGGCTAATCCTCATTACAGGTGATTATTCCAGGGCACTTGAACTCATTGATAAATTTCTCGCTTTTCCTCCTGACCAGGTAAACCTGAGGGAGGAAGGATTTGCATTGAAGAAGAGTGTGTTGTTTGCCCTGGATGCCATCGCGCACCCGGTCCCGTTTCAACCTGAAAACCTGGGGCCAGCAGTGAATTCAGAATTCAGTGAATACTGGCCCTCCCTTTCGGTGGATGAGGAGATGCTGATGTTCACAGTGCTGCTGCCGGTAAACCAGCCCGGAGTGGAAGGCCCCGGAGCCATGCAGGAGGATTTCTATTATTCAATGCGCTCGGGAGATCACTGGGATCCACGTTTGAATGCCGGGGCTCCGCTAAATTCTCCTGATAACGAAGGAGCACAGACCATCACTGCCGATGGCGCAACCCTGTATTTTACAGCTTGCAACCGCAGGGAAGGGCAGGGCATGTGCGACATTTACCGGTCCGAATGGGTGGACGGCCAATGGAGCAACCCCGTCAATTTGGGAGATCCGGTGAACACCAGGTACAGTGAAAAACACCCCACCATATCCGCCGATGGCAGAAGGCTCTTCTTTGCTTCAAACCGGCCCGGGGGGAAAGGATCGTTCGATATATGGGTATCTGAGAGAACCAGCCAGGGATGGAGTCTCCCGGTGAACCTGGGGGACTCTGTGAACACGCCAGGAATGGAGCAATCCCCTTTTATGCATCCCGATCAGCAGAGTCTCTATTTCTCCTCCACGGGATGGCCGGGGATGGGGCAGGGGGATCTGTTCATCACCAGGATGAAAGACACGTCGGGCTGGTCAGCACCCGAGAACCTGGGATTTCCCATCAACACCCATAACGATGAGATCGGTTTAACAGTCAATGCCAACGGTGACCGTGCCTATTTTGCATCGGACAGGGAATCGGGGACGGATACGGATCTCTACACCTTTGTGCTTCCGGAATGGGTAAGGCCTGTGCAGGTTTCTTACATGACTGGAAGGGTGTACGATTCACAGAACATGAAGGGAATCCGGGCCCTCCTTCAACTCATTGACCTTGAAACCGAAGCCACAGTGATGGAGCTCAAATCAGGCGGCAGTCAGGGGGATTATCTGATCTCCCTCCCCACGGACAGGGATTATGCATTGAATGTTTCCGCTGAAGGATACCTTTTTCACTCGGATCATTTTGCATTTTCCGGCCTCCATGGCAGGCAGGACCCACTTCGCAGGGATATCCCAATGGACAGGATTACCGTGGGAAGCAGCGTCATCCTTCACAATATCTTTTTCGGGACCGATTCTTATAAACTGCTCCCCGCTTCAATGGCCGAACTGAATAAAATCTATGAATTTCTTCGGCTTAATCCGGCCATAGAGGTTGAGATCGGAGGTCATACCGATAATACCGGAACAGCGGAACATAACCAGGAGCTCTCCGACCGGCGCGCCGGCGCGGTGGTGGAATACCTTCTTGAAAAAGGGATAGCCAGGGAGAAACTGAAGACCAGCGGTTATGGTGACCGTGTACCGGTGGCAGACAATTCCAGTGAGGAAGGCAGGGCGTTGAACAGGCGCACCGAGCTCAAAATTACAGGTGTTCAAAGCGGTTCAGCGCAATAATTCGGGTGAGAAAAGTTAACTTTACGGGGAAGGCAGTCCAATGATAAAGAAATTATTGCGCGAAATACCAGATTACCTGAAGGACAAGTCAACCATCATTACCCAGGTGATGTTTGTTTCCATCTTTGCCCTGGTTTTCATCAACATTTATTCCCCCTTCAATGCTTCTTCATGGTTTGAAGTGGGACGGATCGAGTTTTTCTTCTATTCCAGCGCCTTTATCCTTTCAGGAATGCTCATCATTGTGTTAAGCAAGTTGATTTTTGTATTGCTGACCATGAGGATGAAGTTCACATACCTCTTATACGGGCTCTGGAACCTCATGGAGATCGTGATGCTGGCCGGAGCCTATCTTGTGGTGGACCTCGTACTCCTCAAATCCGGTGCAGCGCTGGTTGAACGGTTCACTGGCCTGCTGTTTATCACCCTGCTTGTGCTTGCCATACCCTATTCATTATCCTGGCTCTGGCTCTCTTTAAAGGATAAGCGCGAAAAGCTGGAGGATCTGACCGAAAATACTTCCCTGGAATTCAGGGAAAAGAAGATGATCACATTCAGGGATGAGGCTGAAAAAATGCGATTTTCCATAAAATCCCGGGACATTCTATTTGTGGAATCCACCGACAATTATGTGACAGTTCATACTGCTGAAAAGGGCAAGATCAGGAAGATCATGCTCCGCAATACAATGAAACGGCTTGAAAAAGAGCTTGAAGGAACATTGATTCAGCGGTGTCACCGCTCATATATGGTTAATTTTGAAAATATTAAGCTTGTCAAACTGATCAGCACCAACCTCTATATTTACCTTGATTTCCCGGAGGAGATCAGGATCCCGGTCTCCAGAACCTATGCCGAGCACGTGCATGAGTTTTTGAACCGGGTCTCGCTCTGAACTGGTCTTTTACTTGAGGTTTTGTCATATTTTCAGTCAATATTTCTAATTTCACGATCTAATCCTAAAATGAATCTGAGCATGAACCATATCTTACGCAGCGCTGCTTTGATGATGGCCGGCGTCACCCTGGCGGGATCCTCTTTACAGGCCCAGAAAAAAAAGGAGGAGGTCCCTGAAGAATCCAGGTTAACTGTGGATATCAGCCTGCCTGCCACGCCGGTCAAGAGCCAGTACCGCTCAAATACCTGCTGGAGTTACGCCTCCGTCAGCTTCATTGAATCTGAATTGCTCAGGACAGGAAAAGGGGAATTTGATCTATCGGAAATGTATTTTGTACGCCACGCCTACGTGGCCAAGGCTGATAAATATGTGAGGATGCACGGCCACAATAATTTTGACGAAGGTGGACTGGTCCTTGATGTCATGAAGATATGGAAAGAGGTCGGGTTTGTTCCTGAATCGGCCTATAATGGCTTGTGTACAGGGGATTCCCTTCCGGTGCATGGCGAAATGGCTGCAGTTCTGAAGGGGTACCTGGAACAGGTGATCAGGAATCCGAACCGCTCCCTGACCCCTGTCTGGATGAATGGATTTGAGGGCATCCTTGACGCGTACCTTGGCGAGGATCCTTCTGGCTTTGAATATCAAGGGAAAAACTATACTCCGCGGTCATTTGCCGGGGAGCTCGGTTTAAACCCCGATGATTATGTGGCCATCGGATCCTTTACCCATCATCCATTCTATGAGGATTTTATGCTTGAGGTACCGGATAACTGGAATTGGGGAACCATTAAGAACGTTCCGTTGCAGGAGATGATGGCGGTGCTGGACAATGCCCTGGGCAGTGGTTATACGGTCTGCTGGGATGCAGATGTAAGTGAAACAGGGTTCGACAGGAAACTTGATGTGGCAACGATTCCGGATGCTTCTGCCCCTGGAAAGGAGAAGGAGATTACCCAGGAGAATCGACAGGAGGGTTTTAACAATTACCAGACCACCGACGATCACCTCATGCACATTACAGGAAGCGCAACAGACCAGGACGGAAACAGGTTTTACCTGGTTAAGAATTCATGGGGTGCCAAAGGACGTGCAAACGACGGGTACCTTTATGCATCTAAGGCCTATATGCAGTCAAAAACCATATTCATTCTGGTCCATAAAGCAGCCCTTCCGGCATCAATTGCTGAAAAACTTGGGATTTAGACCGTTTCATTCCTTCCCTTCCGGTTCCCTGCCATGGGATTGGTTCCCTGCTGCAACCCTTATGGCTGCTGTTGATAATTTGTTTTTGCCGATCACTGCTTCCGGATATCTTTGTAACGGAGCGCACCCATAGACGAAAAGTACTTCGTGAAGCAATGAGAAACAAGCAGCTGCAGGTCACTGTCCTGTCTCTTCTATTTATTTTATCCAGTGGTTCCCATGGGGGCCATTTTACGGATTTTCCCCGCTTCCAGCCAGCCTTTCCGGAACCTCCTCCATATTTGACCGCTGATTCCGCCTGGGTCGACTCTGTGATGGACGGACTCTCCCTTGAGGAACGCATTGCCCAGATGATCATGATCTATGCCTACTCCAATATGGGAGTGGATCATGAAAAAGCGGTGCTGAGGCAGATCTTACGTTACGAAGTAGGAGGCATCCTGTTTTTCCAGGGTGAACCACTGGAACAGGCCAGGCTCACCAACAGGTTCCAGGAGGCCTCGAGGGTACCGCTCCTGATTGCCATTGACGGGGAGAACGGGCTTGGGATGAGGCTTAAAAACACCATCACCTATCCTCCCACCATGACCCTGGGAGCCATTTCCGATGACAACCTGGTCTACCGGCTGGGAAGCCAGATGGCAGATCAGTTCAGGAGATTGGGCGTTCATATGAACCTGGCCCCAGTGGCTGATATCAATAACAACCCTTCCAACCCGGTGATCGGCAGCCGGTCTTTCGGGCAGGAGAGGGAGAACGTGGCCCGCAAGGTGATTGCCATGATGAAAGGAATGCAGGATCACGGGCTGCTTGTGGCTGCAAAACACTTTCCAGGTCATGGAGACACAGGGAGTGATTCCCACCGCACCCTGCCGGTGATTGCTCATGACATGGAACGCCTGGATTCCATTGAGCTCTACCCCTTCAGGGAGGCCATCCGGCGAGGATTGTCGGGGATCATGGTGGCACACCTTCAGGTCCCGGCGCTGGATCAGAGGGAGAACCGTGCAACCACACTCTCACGTCCTGCCATCACCGGGCTGCTGAAAGAACAGATGGACTTCCACGGCCTGATCATCACCGACGCGTTGAATATGAAGGGCCTCAGCAATTATTTTGAACCAGGCGACAGGGAGGTGGAAGCGGTGAAGGCAGGGAATGATATCCTCCTGATGCCCTCGGATGTGGGTCAGGCCATCTCCATGATCAAAAAAGCTGTAAGGAGAGGAGAAATTACCGAAGAGGAGATCAATGAAAGCTGCCGCAAGATCCTTCAGGCCAAGTACTGGGCAGGATTGAACAGGATTGAACCCATCCGGTTGGATTCACTGATGGAGGATCTCCATAAACCCGTGTATTCTTCGCTCTACAGGGAACTTGTGGAAAATTCTCTGGTTCTCCTGAAGAACCGTGGATCGGTGCTCCCCTTCTCCGACCTGACCTCCATCAGGCTGGCCACGGTGACCATCAGCCAGGAGGGGAAACTGACTTCCGGGGGAACCACCGACCTCTACATGGAAGGATCCCATTTTGCACTCTCCGGATCAGCGGGGGCCAGTGAGCGCAGCGAGTTGATCGAGAAGCTGAGGAAATACAATGCGGTGATCGTGAATGTCATGAATACCAGTTCACGGGCCTCCAATGGGTATGGGATCAGCGACGGGACCATAGGCTTTATCCAGGGGCTTGATACCACATCCACTCTGGTCCTGAATGTGGCAGGCTTTCCCTATGCCCTGACCCGTTTTCCCTCCCTGGATCACCTGGATGCCGTGATCCTTTCCTGGGATGATGATCCGTTGTACCAGGAGTTTGCCGCCCAGGGAATCTTCGGGGGCAGCAGGCTATCGGGAAGGCTTCCAGCATCAGCAGGAAGCCTGGCCTCTGCGGGGGAAGGGATTTCTACGGGTAATCCAACCCGGCTGGGGTATGCCGAACCCTGGGATGTGGGCCTCAATGCGGATACCCTGCATAAAATGGATGTGATCATCCGGGAGGCCATGCGGGTGAAAGCCATACCGGGTTGCCAGGTGCTGGTGGCCCGCAACGGAAAAGTGGTCTGGCACAAAGCATACGGTTTCCACACCTACCAGAGGAGAAGGGCAGTGGCCCTCTCCGATATGTACGACCTGGCCTCTATCACCAAAATTGCCTCCACCCTGGCTGCACTGATGCGACTGCGGGACCAGGGAAAGTTCCACGAGGATTCCCTCATGGGGGCCTATGATCCCATCCCGGCAAACAGCAATAAGGCAGACCTGCTGGTCAGCGATGTGCTTACCCACCAATCGGGAATGATCGCCTGGATCCCTTATTATTACAAGACCCTGGAACCCCTGGATACGTCCCTTGCACTGATCAGCAATCACTGGTCACATGCCTATGCGCTGAAAATAGGAGAGGGAGCATACGCGAACCGGAATGTGAAGTATGTGGATGGTGTCTACGAAAAATCCTACTCCCCGGAATATCCCATCCAGGTGGCAGATGATCTTTATATGAGAAAGGAGTACATCGACTCCATATACAAGTGGACCTATGATTCAGAGCTGATCACAAGGGAATACCGTTACAGCGGCCTTGGATTTTACATGTTTCATCGCATCATTGAATCGGTCAGCGATACCATGCTCTACCCATACGTGTGGTACAATTTCTATGCCCCGCTGGGGGCTAACACCATGGGTTACCTTCCCCTGAACCGCTTTCCCAGGGAGCGTGTCGTACCCACTGAAAACGATATCTTTTACAGGCGACAACTTCTTCAGGGACACGTGCATGACATGGGTGCGGCCATGCTTGGAGGAGTCTCCGGGAATGCGGGCCTTTTCGCATGCGCCAATGACCTGGCCAAAATGATGCAGATGTTCCTGAATGGGGGCACGTACGGGGGACACAGGTATATAAATTCTGAGACCCTTGCCTTGTACACTTCATGCTATAATTGTGATGACGGGAACCGCCGCGGCCTTGGATTTGACAAACCGGTGACGGATATGCCCGATGAAGGTCCGGCCTGCAATGATGCATCACCCCTTAGTTTCGGACATTCGGGTTTTACAGGTAATCTCACCTGGGTGGATCCTGAATACAACCTGGTCTATGTCTTCCTTTCCAACCGGGTTCACCCTGACCAGGGCAACGACAAATTGATCGAAATGAATGTGAGAACGGCCGTGCAGCAGGTGATCTATGATGCCATTGAAGAATAGCAATTCAAAACCATTTCACTTATGAAACCCACACATATTGAGCACATTGGCATTGCAGTATCCAGTCTTGAGGAATCCATCAAATATTACGAACAGGTGCTTGGCCTATCATGCTATGCCATTGAGGAGGTGAAGGATCAGAAGGTCAGAACCGCATTCTTCAGGGTGGGGGATACAAAAATCGAGCTTCTTGAAAGTACGGACCCGGATGGTCCCATTGCCCGGTTCATTGAAAAGCGGGGACCCGGGATCCACCACCTGGCATTTGCCGTGGAGGATGTGGCCCAATCCCTTAGAAATGCAGCCGGGCATGGAGTCAGGCTCGTGGACGAGCTTCCCAGGAGGGGGGCTGAGGGGTTGCAGATCGGTTTCCTGCACCCCGGTTCCACCTTTGGAGTCCTGACCGAGTTCTGCGGTTCAAATAAACCGGATTGATCACGATTGCTTTTTAACATAGGTTGACCAGGATATCGGTAGCCCATAGGGACTATTTTTGTGAATGCATCAACCCATCAAATCATGAATCAGATTGCCAAGGCGGGAAACCAGGGGGAACAGGTCCGGTCCGATTGCCATGTGACCCTGGAAATAAAAAAAAGCGGGGGAATCTCCATCCAGCTGAACAGCAAGGTGGAATCCATGTTTGGAACCCTGATCAGGCAACAGGTAGTTGAGGTCCTTGAAGCCCTTGGAGTTCCCCATGCAAGTGTCCGGTTGGAGGATTCCGGTGCGCTGCCCTTTGTGATTGCAGCACGGCTGGAAGCTGCTGTGAAGCAGGCCATTCCCTCCAGTGGTTCATGGATTCCTCCCTTGATTTCAGAAAACATGGCAGAGAGCCAGCGGGACAGGACCAGGTTCTCGAGGCTGTACCTCCCGGGAAACACGCCCAGTTTGATGATCAATGCTGGAATTCATCAGCCCAACGGGATTATCCTTGACCTGGAAGATTCCGTCTCACCCGATAAAAAGGGTGAAGCCAGGATCCTGGTCAGGAATGCACTGCGACAGGTCGATTTTTACGGCGCCGAACGGATGGTACGAATCAACCAGCTCCCGGGCGGACTGGATGACCTGGAGTACGTGGTACCCCATCATGTGCATCTGATCCTTATTCCCAAATGCGAATACGGCACGCAGGTAAAAGAGGTGGAGGCACGTGTGGCCTCCATCCTGGAATCGGCAGGGCAGAAAAGAGAGGTCTACTTCATGCCCATCCTCGAGAGTGCCATGGGGGTGGAACATGCCTTTGAAATAGCTACCTCATCTGAACGGGTGGTTGCCATGGCAATTGGCCTTGAGGATTTTACAGCGGACCTGGGCGTGGGGCGCACGGCCACCGGGGAGGAGTCCCTTTATGCCCGGACCAGGATGGTAAATGCATGCAAGGCGGCCCGGATCCAGCCCATCGATTCGGTCTTTTCCGATGTGTCAGATATGGAGGCTCTCCTGCAAAACGTGAAACGATCCAGGGCACTTGGCTTCGAGGGAATGGGTTGCATCCATCCCCGGCAGATCGGTGTGATCCATGAAGGATTTCAACCGGGGGAGGAGGAGATCGTCAAAGCGGAACAGATCATTGAGGCTTTCAGGGAAGCAGCAGAGAAGGGCCTGGGAGTGGTTTCGCTGGGTTCCAAGATGATCGATCCGCCTGTGGTCAAAAGGGCCCAGCAGACCATGGCCCTGGCCTATGGGTTCGGATTAAGGAGACAGCCCGATTCTTCAGGACAGGAAAACTCTAATAAAAATCCCCGGTCATGACATACATAACCAATGCCGCCGGCCGCAAAGTCACCACTGAGATCAATGGTGAACAGGCTATCCCCTTCATGGGTGTGGGAAAATACACTCCCGAAGGCAGAAAATACGGTCCATCCATTGCAAGTTGCTCGGACTATCCGTCCGATGGCGATAAGCGGGTAAAGGACCTGCGCGAGGCCCTGGTGAGGTCGGGACTGCGGGACGGGATGACCATTTCCACGCATCACCATTTCAGGAACGGAGATTACCTGGCCAACATGGTGTTTGACATTGCACATGAGATGGGGGTGAAGGGCCTGCGGTGGTTTCCCTCGGCTTCCTTTCCATGTCATGCACATCTTATCCCTTACCTGCAGGACGGCACCATACAGCGGATCGAAGGAAGCATGAACGGGCCACTCGGGAAGTTCGTCTCCGAGGGGAAAATGGAGGGAACCGGCGTGTTAAGGTCACACGGCGGTCGCTACCAGGCCATACAGGATGGCGAGGTAAAGATCGATATTGCTGTGATCGGGGCCCCTGCAGCTGATCCATTTGGGAATGCAAACGGCCTGTCGGGGGGATCGGCCTGCGGTTTGCTGGGTTTTGCCCTTGCAGATTCACAATATGCCGAACGGGTGATCGTGGTTACCGATCATCCGGTGGAATTCCCCTGCTATCCATGGCAGATCCAGGGAAACCTCGTGGATTTCGTGGTCCGGGTGGAGAAGCTGGGTGATCCGGAAAAGATCATCTCCGGAACCACCCAGATCACCAGATCACCCGACAGGCTTCTGCTGGCCGAATTGACTGCCAGGTTTTGCGAGGTGACCGGGATCATCAGGGATGGGTTCAGTTTCCAGTCAGGCGCCGGCGGCACCTCGCTGGCCGTGGGGGAATATTTCAGGCAAATCATGAAGGAAAAGGGGATCAGGGCCCGCTTCGCAAGGGGCGGCAGCAACAAATACCTGGTCTCCATGCTGGAGGAGGGCCTGGTGGACTATATTCTGGACGGACAGACTTTTGACCTGGAAGGGGTGCGCTCCATGGCCCAAAATCCTGGTCATATATGGACCAGTCCCTTTACAAGCTACAACTATCACGGAAAAGGAAACTTCGCAGGCATGGTGGATGTGGTAATCCTGGGCGCCACCGAGGTGGATCTGGGGTTCAATGCCAACGTGGTGACCCACTCCGACGGTGCCCTTTTGCACGGGATTGGGGGATGGCAGAACTGCCTCTTCTCAAAAACCGTGATCCTTCCCGTTCCGCTGTTCAGGGACAGGATCCCAGTGGTCAGGGATCGTGTGACCACCCTCTGCGGACCCGGAGAGCTGATCGATGTGGTGGTTACCGAACGGGGCATTGCCATCAATCCCCTCCGGACCGACCTGATCGGGCTAGCGAAACA
>JAHEEC010000141.1 GCA_024640885.1 Bacteroidota bacterium
GTGCCATACACCTTTGTCAGGTCATCAGCAGTTACAGTCAGCGCAGCTAAAGTAATGCTCAACGATCCAGGCACAACAGTGAGGGCATAATTACTTCCGGCGTCAAGCGTGCCCTGGGTGATGGCATATGGACCACCAGGAACAGATTCTCCTGCAGCGCGGGTTAACCCACCTGTGAATTCATCCCCTCCAACCAGGCTACCTGCTGTAATATGATAGGTCAAAGCAGGATCAGCAGTTCCATACACCTTGGTCTGGTTATCTGCTGTCACGGTCAGCGCAGCTACATTAATGCTCAACGATCCAGGCACAACAGTGAGGGCATAATTACTTCCGGCGTCAAGAGTTCCCTGGTTGATGGCATAAGGACCACCAAGAACAGATTCTCCTGTAGCGCGGGTTAGTCCCCCGGTGAAGCCATCTGATCCCACCAGGCTACCTGAAGTAATTTGATAGGTCAAAGCAGGATCAGCAGTTCCATACACCTTGGTCTGGTTATCTGCTGTCACGGTCAGGGCAGCCACAGTGATGCTCAACTCCCCTGGCACCACAGTGAGGTCATAATTACTCCCGGCGTCAAGAGTTCCCTGGTTGATGGCATATGGACCATCGAGAACAGATTCTCCTGCAGCACGGGTTAACCCACCAATGAATTCATCCTCTCCAACCAGGTTACCTGAAGTAATTTGATAGGTCAAAGCAGGATCAGCAGTTCCATACACCTTGGTCTGGTTATCTGCTGTCACGGTCAGCGCAGCCACAGTGATGCTCAACGCCCCTGGCACAACACTGAGGTTATAATTACTTCCGGCGTCAAGCGTGCCCTGGGTGATGGCATATGGACCACCTAGAACAGATTCTCCTGCAACGCGGGTTAACCCACCGGCGAAATCATCATCTCCAACCAGGTTACCTTCTGTAATTTGATAGGTCAAAGCAGGGTCAGCAGTGCCATACACCTTGGTCGGGTTATCGGCAGTGACCTCAATGTCACGTGTGGTAATTTCAAGTGCGCCATTTTCAAAGGTCATGGTATAATTACTTCCTGCTGTCAAAGTACCCTGGTGGATTGCATAAGGCCCAACATCCTCACCAGCCACACGTGTCATTAAACCGGTGATCACATCACCTTCAATTAATGCGCCAGCGGTGATAGTATGGGTCCATTCAGGGTCTTCCTCACCATAAATTTTTGTCTGATTATCTGCAGCAACCGTAATAGAAGCCTCTGTGATTGAAAGCGTACCATTCACAAAGTTCAGGTCATAGTTACTACCGGCAGACAAGCTTCCTTTTTTAATTGCGTAAGAACCCACGTCTTTTCCGGGTTCGCGGTTTAAGGATCCAGTAAAGCCGTCATTTTCACCAAACAATTCACCGGAAGTGATTTGATGAGTGAGGAGAGGGTCATCACCTCCATATGTTTTAGATTTAGCATCCGCGGTTACTGTCAAAGGTGCCGGATTCACTGAAAGCATCCCCAATCCGTAGGATACATCAAAGTTCTTCGAGAAGAATGAACCCGGGATGATCCAGTGTTTGCCAAATGTGGTTCCAGTGATGAAGATGGTTGGGTGGAAAGGCGATTGTGCTGCAAGGCCACTGTTGGCATATACAAAAATGGCATCAGAACTCTCTATTTCACTGGTATTTGCGTTCACCATTGGAATCCCGTCGACCATTGGGATCCCATTCTCCGTAGAGATCCCATTGGTTTCAATTCCATCCACCATGACAATTCCATCCACCATGACAATTCCATCTACCATTGGTATTCCTGAAAGCAATGCATTACCGTCAAACCCGGACGTGCCATCCACCATGGGGATGCCGTTGGTAGCGTTCTCATTGATTACCGAACTTGCCATGAAATTCATGTTCTTAAAGTTGACCACAAAGTCATAGAAATCAGCTCCGTCTACCATTGGAATCCCGTCTACCATCGGGATCCCATCGACCATTACAATCCCATCCACCATTGGAATTCCGTCCACCATTGGGATTCCATCCACCATCGGGATTCCGTCGACCATTGGAATTCCGTTAGAAATATCAAGCTCCACACCACCCTGCTTAACGGAGACAATCAGGCCTTTATCAACTTCTACCTCCAGGTCAACCCCCAGGCTGTTCACTGCAATGATCCCATCCACCATGGGGATCCCGTCGATCATGGCAATCCCGTCTACAATGGCCTCTCCTTCTATCATAAACACATCGGTCCCGTTGACCCGGGCATAACCGGATTTTATATCGGCGCTGCTCAAGAGCGGGATCCCATCAACCATGGGTATCCCATCAACCATGGCAATTCCGGCTCGCTGAGTTTCAGACAGTGGCACGCCGTTGACCGAAGTAATCCCATTTTTCACCTCAACTGGCACCCCGTTGACCTCGGCAATCCCATCGACCATGGGGATGCCATTCGAAACAAGGATCCCCGGAACAACAGGCGCCCCGTCCAGGGAGATTATTTTACCGCTTTCAAACCCAATGGTCTGACCGTTGAGTATGCCCTTACCGTAATCTATTTCCCCCATGCCTACAAAGGGGAAACCGTCCACCATTGGAATCCCGTCCACCATTGGAATCCCGTCCACCATTGGAATCCCGTCCACCGAGACGATTGTTTCACCATTGGCATTAGTTTCAACGGTTACCTCATGGCCATTCACAGTCGCGATCCCATCCACCATTGGAATCCCGTCCACCATTGGGATCCCGTCGACCATTACTATTCCATCCACCATTGGGATCCCGTCAATTATGGCGATTCCGTCGGTCATGGAGAATTCTGGAATGGGAGATCCTGCCTTCAGGACTGTCCCAACGGCCCCATTTGCTACGGGAACTTCGAGATCTTTAACCAGGACCACACCGTCAACCATTGGAATTCCATCAATCATGGCAATACCATCCACCATTGGGATTCCTTGAAAGACAGCAATTCCATTCATTTTGGGAATCCCGTTCACAACCGGTACATCAATACCGTTTACGCGGGCATACCCGTCGGTGATATCAAAACTGCTTACGATGGGGATCCCATCCACCATGGCAATGCCCGGAAGGGCATCCACCATCGCGATCCCTGCTCGCTGAGATTCAGCCAGGGGCGACCCGTTGATTGAGGCCACACCATCTTTTACTTCAACAGTCACTCCATCGACCACGGCAATTCCATCTACCATGGGGATGCCATTTGAGATAGGAACTTTAGGATCAACAGCAGTAGTACCTAACATGGTTATGTAACCCTCTTCAATGGTCACTTCATTCCCATTCAGGACCACTTTACCGAGGACGATATCTTCCGCATTCACAAAAGGATATCCATCCACCATGACGATGCCGTTGGGCAGGGTTTCCCCGCTTGCAACAGCCACCCCATCAAAAAGCACATTACCATTTTCCACTTTCACCTCTATGCCGCCTACATTGGCGATCCCGTCTACCATGGGGATCCCGTCCACCATGGGGATTCCGTCGACCATTGGGATCCCATCCACCATGGGGATTCCCTCGACCATCGCGATGCCGTTTATAAGCAATGCATCAGTGTATTCGGCATTTACTCCGGTCAATATGGAGTTAAGATCCGGTATGGTATTCTCGTTAATCATAACCGAATATGCAAAGGAGAGATCGCCCACTGTAAGGTCACTTCCGTATGTAATGGCTTCGTCTATAGGGGTGATCTCTATGGGGAGTTTTTTAATTAAAAGTTTCCCCTGGTTTGATATTTCAACGTCATATTTTTCATGGATGGCCACATCCAGTTCCAGGTGAGCTGGATCATCAAAGTAATCGTCTCCCAAAAGGACAGCATCAGGATTTTCCGGATCGTAAAGGTTGGGTGCGTATTCCGGGAAAATGGCATATCCCAGTTCATTCACATCACTTAGTGGTCCGGCGGCAGTTGACAAAGACAACGTGTTGTTCAGCCGCTCAAACTCATCATCTGAGACATCACCATCAACATTGGCCTGAGCAAGCGATTTTTCAGTGTATATGCGGTTTCCTTCAGCATCCACGGCAGGATTTCCCAATGCATCCAGTACTGGAATAACCACATTGATATCAGATGAAAACACAGGAAGGTCCTGGCCATAATATTTGCTGGAATTGTTTGCCCGGACGGTGACCGTAATCTTCTCCCTGTCCGAAAACTTGACCGGCGGTTCTGAGGTTCCGCCATCTTCTCCGTTTCCTCCAAATGAACCTGTTATCGCCGGGTTTTGGGTATAGATCTCCGGATTTCCCAGGAAGCCCGGGTGGCTCACCTGGATGGTGTGCTCATCCACAAGGGTTAATGTAATGCCCTCTTCTACATCATTTTCAAGCAGTACATCTCTAAAATAGAGCTGCGTACTTTCGGTAAAAAAGTCCCCGTTTATTGTAAATGAGAACGGTTGCAAATCCTCTCCCAGTGTAAAACCTTCTGGGAATGTCACATCCAGGTGGTCAATAAATGGTTTGGGGTTTGCAAATTTCTTAATGGCTCTGTCTGCCTGGATGAAACCTGCACCAGAGATAAAATCAAATCCTTCATCGCCCATATCAATGGCAGTTTCCTTCAGCAATTCGAGAATATACTCTGGCATTGTAGTGCCGGTTGGCAAGTCAAGTGAAAATTCATTTCTTGCCTGGATGACCAAAGCTGCCAGCGCAGCGGCATGTGGTGCGGCTGCAGAGGTACCAAAGAAATTGGGAAATTCCGTATCGGGATCGCTGTTAAAAGCTGGATCAGGAACACCATCTCCATCCACATCGATCAGCTCCTGCCAGTCCCCGTTGCCCAGGTTCACAGTGGTGTTGACCCCGTTGGGTGCAGTAAAGGCAGGTTTATCGGGTCTGAGCACTCCCCCAACCCTGGTTCCTCCTACGGAGGAGAAGGACATGATCTGTTCGGTTTCTGCCTGATCATAAATGCTGTTCTTATCGAACCTAACTGCGCCGACGGCGATGGAATGTTCTGCATTGGCGTGACCCACGAGGGTGGAAGCTCCCAGTGTATTGTGCTCAACGAATTCAAAATGATCCCCTCCACGGAAAATGACATATTTGAAATGTATATCGGTCGCGTTCCCGGAAGCCCTTGCAACGATTATATTGGCCATGACGCCATCCTCGTTTACTGAGAATGGGATCACCTCAACAGGAGCGCCATTGGTGTTCACTCTGTTGAAGCCAAGCAGCATCGAACCATTATTATTGGAAAGAAACAGGTCCATGTCGGTGTCCGTGATGAACTGGCCTGGATGTGAATGGTCGTCCCATTGCAATACCAGGGTATAGGTACCTTTATTAAGCTTTACAAGCTGGTAAAAGTCACCTCCCCCAAAATCATGGGCCTTCCCAACGATATTCGACGGACTGTTGTTGGATAACCTAAAATCTGATTCATAGGCCCAGTTCCCGAAATTCCCGGCTGAGGAGAAGAAAGTTACTGGGTTTGTCGGATCAGTTACGACATCGTTCACCGCCTTGGCAACGACTCCATCCTGGAAAAACGGGGCAGTAATATAGGTGATGTCGTCTACGATCACATCACATCCGGCTGCAACCAGTTCATGGATCCCAAGGGCCATATCCTCCTCACCGAGGAACCCTGTGCGGAATGCCAGTTCTGCACCCGGGGCCACATCATGCACGATCTGAAGCATGGCCCTGCCCTCATCGGTCAGCACACCAAACTCAGGCGGTACATCCTTCACCACATCCACATTAAGCAAATAACCATTGGGATTCAATGGCTTTTCAGGAAGCCCGTTTGATCCGGGCAGGTCACCGTTCGAAACATCTGAAGGAGCTTCTCCCCTTGTATTGAAACTGTTTGAAATTACCCCAATTTTTACTCCGGCTCCATCAATACCTCTTTCATTCCCAACCTCATCAAGGAAGAAGAATCCTTTCCTGACATAGTCGGACCTCATGGCCCTATCTCCCTGGCTCTGTATAAGGCCTGTAGTAAGGACAGAAAAGTTCCCGATTCCCGGGTAGACCGGCCTGGCAAAATTCAGATCTGAGGTCAGGGTGTTCATTTTCAAAAGGTTGGCAATGGGCATCCACCCCTTTGCACCGGTTGGAACGGGATTTGCGGTTGTGACAGGTTCCCTGTAGGTGAGTTCCAATCCCCAGGATGCGCCCTGAAGTGTAGTAAGCAAATTTGACAATTGCCCTGGCAGCGAAGCGACTTCAATAAAAACGCGGTATACATCAATATTTTTTAGCTGGAAAATATTGTCTGAGACTGCGTTGAAACCTGAACGCTGTTCATCTTGAATATACCTGTTGTAAAGGGAGGTGAGTTCAGCGCCAATAAGAGATTTTGAATCGACCTTTCCCCCTGCGGGAGGAGCATAGTAAGGGATGATATCCAGTAAGCCTTTGCAATGATTGGAATTGATATCGGCACTTGCTATTTTGGATTTTCCACTGGGTAATATTACTTCCCAAACCACCCTGTCCAGGGAGGTAAATTCCTGGCTGAAGACTTTTTTCTGGACTCCGGGCAGGAATGTACTGGTCCCATTTTTCTTTGATTGCCCGTAATTGAATGTGACTTGACTGTTGGTTTCTGCCACAGTTACAGTTTCTGCATTTGGATTGTCATAGCCAAAGGTGACCACGTATCGACCGTCTCCCACAGCTTCCACGCAATCTACAAAAGTGGTGACATCCTTTTTCTGTCCGAACACATTGGACGGCAGAAGAAACGTCAGAATAAATACAGATGAAATAAGGATCCGTAAATCCTTAAAAGGGGAGTAGATATTTTTCATAATTAAATGGATTAGCATAAAGGAAAATTCAGTTTTAGGTTGAAGGGGTGCATTTATTATCTCATTGATTTTTAATAACTATACTAGGCAATTTACGATTTGCCGATGTTTTTTTCAATGCATTATTGACGAGCGGATTGCAAAGGTCCATATGTATAATTGATTCGTTAATGGATATTATAAT
>JAHEEC010000274.1 GCA_024640885.1 Bacteroidota bacterium
TATGTACCCGGAACGGACAGTTGGGGCTCTCTTCCAGATATGATATATGACAGGCCGGGAGGTCACACGGCTGACTTGCTTGAAAATAAAATATATGTGATTGGAGGAACTTATGGCTCAGATTGGGACAATCCGATGGGGAAGTCAGAAGTCTATGATCTCAAATTAAAGACCTGGGTCGAAATAGCGGACATGCCGGTACCGGTTATATGCCATATCAGTGTGGTCCATGATCAAAAAATCCTTGTATTTGGTGGAGATAGCAGTCTGAATATGGATATTGGCGCATGGGGTACCAGCATCGGGACAGACTTCATCCAGGAATATGATCCTTCCACAGATTCATGGAGGTTAATGAAAGGCATGCCCTTTAAGCGGGCCAGCATGGCAGGTGAAAAGGTCGGCAATTTTGTGTATCTCATAGGGGGGTATTTGAATTCAAGGGACCTGGATGAAGCGTTGTCTGAGGTCTGGAGGTTTGACCTCGATTCGCTGGAGGCCGGCATGTTTGAGGTTACAGGTGTCAAACTTGGCAAGAAGACGTTGGAATTGGAGGTTGGTGCCACGGATACACTCAGGGCTACTGTGTACCCGACCTATGCCACTGATCGATCGGTAACCTGGACTTCAGTTAATCCGGGAATCGCCACTGTCACCAATGAAGGAATTGTGGAAGGAGTGGCTGTGGGTGTGACAGAAATTGTAGTGACCACCGATGACGGCCAATTTAAAGATACCTGCATTGTTTCCATGCCTGTGGGGTTTACCCGTGTCTCAGCGGATCACGTTTCCATATATCCAAATCCGGCCGGTGACCTGGTGACGGTCCGGTCCACGTTTTCAGATGATTATGCAATGGAGATCATTTCGTCGAATGGTCAGATGGTCCAGAATATAACCTTTACTGGAAGCGAATACCACCTGGATCTTTCGGCATACCCCAAGGGTGTTTACTTCATCAGAATCAGGACTATAAATTGGGTAGTTACTGAGAAAATTGTGAAGATGTAGGAGGAATCGCATGGACCGGGTCCGCCGGGTAGCCAAAATTGAGTAACTTATGGTACTTTTTCCCGGCGGATCATGAAGAGATCAATCATATCACTGGCATTCCTGCTGTTCTGGTTAACCTTATCCAACGGACAGGCCCGGATGGTGCATGGCAGGCTGACGGCCTTCAACACCTACCCGGTGCTGAACATGGAGGTGAAATCCAAAAAGGCCGGAAACAGCGTGCTGACAGATTCTTCAGGATGGTTCAGCATCGAGTGCATGAAGAAGGATGTGGTGTTGATCCGGTCGAAGGTCTTTGAATCTCTGACCATCAGGGTGAATGAGGATACCGATTCAATTGTACGCAACCTGATCTTTATTGACAACAGGGACAACAGGCAGGTGGCCACTGGGTTCGGTTATATGTCCCAGGAGAACCTGGCTTTTGCAATGAACCACCTGACACGGCAGAACAATGATTTCTGCAATTACAACAACGTATTCGAACTGATTGAAGGCAAATTCCCCGGCGTTGTGGTGGAATCAAGGGGTTCGGGAGGGGCCATCTACATTCGTGGCAGCAGTTCATCCGGTGCAAGATCAAGTGCCCTTACGGTGGTGGATGGTGTCATAGGCGGGATCGGGTGGATCAGTCCCTGCGATGTGCAGTCCATCGATATCATCAAGGACGGGATGTCGGCCATGTACGGTTCGGAAGGGGGGAACGGAGTGGTCATCATCGAGACCATCCACGGGAAAGCACAATCGCAATAATTAAGGAATCAAAGGGCGGCACATATTCCGTATTCACATTCGCACCGCGTTTGTCAATCCCTGGGGTCGCACCGCGTTTGTCAATCCTTCACACCCTCAATGATAATCTTCCGGGCTTTTTCTAAGGCAGTATCGATGCCCGCGGGGTTTTTGCCTCCGGCCGTGGCGAAGAAGGGCTGACCGCCGCCCCCGCCCTGGATCTCAGGTGATACCTCACGGATCATCCCGGAGGCATTCAGTCCGTAATTTTCAATGAGCACTTCGGAGAGCAAAATGG
>JAHEEC010000142.1 GCA_024640885.1 Bacteroidota bacterium
AGTTGCTATCTTTACGGCCGACTATGGATAAGTTTATTGTATCTGCCCGAAAATACAGGCCAGCAAGTTTCAGTGATGTAGTGGGACAGCCATCCATAACTACCACCCTTAAGAATTCCATTCTTCATAACCACCTGGGGCATGCCTATCTCTTCAGCGGTCCCCGTGGTGTGGGCAAGACCACCTGTGCGCGCATTTTTGCCAAGATCATCAACTGCTTTCAGATTTCCGAAACCGGCGAGGCCTGTGACCATTGTGAATCGTGTCAGTCCTTTAATGAGAATCGATCATACAGCATCCACGAACTGGATGCCGCCTCCAACAATTCGGTGGATGATATCCGTACACTCACCGAACAGGTGAGGATCCCGCCGCAGATCGGTTCTTACAGCATCTATATCATTGATGAGGTACATATGCTATCCCAGGCCGCATTCAATGCTTTTCTGAAGACCCTGGAGGAACCCCCGGCCCATGCGATATTCGTGCTTGCTACCACGGAAAAGCAGAAGATCATCCCCACCATTCTCTCCCGTTGCCAGATTTTTGATTTTAACCGGATCAGGGTGGAGGATGCGGTGGAATACCTCAAGCAGATTGCCGGAAAGGAATCACTCCGGTATGAGGATGACGCCCTGCATGTGATCGCCCAGAAAGCCGACGGAGCCATGCGTGATGCGCTCTCAATATTTGACCAGGTGGTGAGCTTTTCAGGTGGTAAGATCACTTACCAGGATGTGATCAAAAACCTGAACATACTTGATTACGAATATTTTTTCAATCTCACTTCCCTTCTTCTCGCAAACGATGTGGCTTCGGCCTTGCTGCTCTTTAATGACGTACTTCTCAAAGGATTTGACGGGCGGAACTTCATCAATGGATACGCCTCTCACCTCCGTGACCTGATGGTGTGCAAGAACCCCGAGACTGTGCAGTTGATGGAGGTAGGAGCCGGGATCAGGGATAAGTACCTGGCCCAGTCGGCGCAGGTCACGCTGCCCTTCCTTTACGACGGGCTGGAGATTTGTAACCAGGCAGATATCAATTTCAGGAGCAGCAGGAACCAGCGGCTCGCCATCGAGCTGGCGCTTGTGAAGCTGGCAAACCTTACGGAGGTCCAAAAAAAAAAATCAATAACTGAGCCTCCGCCAGTCCTTTCGGAAGATGGATCCCCCGATAAGGGCTTATCCGGGCATCACGATCCCAAAGAGAAAGTGCCTGAGGGTGAAAAGCCTGCCCGGGCGGAAGAATTCAAACCTGATCCAAGCAAGGGAAACGATGAGAGCAGCACGGTGCGAAAAGCCACCATTTCCATCAAAGATACCCTCAGGGGAAAGGGCGCGGGTGAAGTGAAACCTGCGGAAGAAATGGAGGCTGAACCTGGTGGTTTCAGAGAGGCATCCCCCGAAAGAGGAGCGCCGGATCCACAGATGATCCTGAAAGCCTGGAATGCCTTCGCGGCTTCCATTGAAAAGAGCAGGCCAAGGATTTTCAGTACACTGATCAATAATCCCCCGGAGGTCAGGGCAGATGGAACGGTGGTGGTAATTCTTAACAGTGATGCACAGCGTGATCATTTCATCAAAAACATCCGGTCCAGGCTGGCCTCCTTCATTGAAGAATCAACTGGAGGGTTGCCCGTTGAGATCAAAGCAGAAGTTGCTGAGGTTACTACCAACGGGAAAAAAATATACACTGAACAGGACAAGCTGGATTTTCTTATGAAGAAAAATCCGGAGCTGGGAACACTAAAATCACGGTTTAATCTCGACTTTGATGATTGATTAAAACGGAACTATTGTTTTACTTTGCGGTGCCACATTATCTAATACTTAATAAATAACTTGAAATGACAGGAGAAAAAATTACAAATCAGTACGGGAAAATTACGGTTCCTGACTTTCCCATTGTACCATTTATAGAAGGCGACGGAACGGGTCCGGACATTTGGGCTGCATCGGTGAGGGTTTTTGACGCCGCCGTTGAGAAGGCATACAAGGGCAAAAGAAAAATCGTCTGGAAAGAAGTTTTTGCAGGGGAGAAGGCATTCAATCGCTCGGGGCAATGGTTGCCGGAAGAGACCCTGGATATCATCCATGAGCATCTTGTGGCCATCAAGGGGCCGCTGACAACCCCTGTAGGAGGAGGAATCCGGTCACTTAATGTGGCTCTCAGGCAGATCCTGGATCTTTATGTGTGCCTGCGCCCGGTCCGGTATTATTCTGGCGTTCCCTCTCCGGTAAAGGATCCCACCACTACTGATATGGTGATTTTCCGCGAGAATTCTGAAGATATCTATGCGGGGATTGAATGGATGACAGGGACAGATGAAGGTCAGAAGATCAAGAGGTTCCTGCTGGATGAGATGGGGGTAACCACCATGCGTTTCCCTGATACTGCTTCCATAGGGATCAAGCCCATTTCCAAGGAGGGTACCTCCCGGTTGGTTCGTGCTGCCATACAGCATGCAGTGCGTAATAAATTGTCTTCTGTTACCCTGGTCCACAAAGGCAATATCATGAAGTTTACCGAAGGACAATTCAAACAGTGGGGATATGAACTGGCCGAGGAGGAGTTTGGAGATATGGTATTTACCTGGAACCAGTATGACAGGATCGCAGAAGCCGAGGGAAAACAAAAAGCCGATGAAGCCCAGAAGAGTGCGCTTAAATCAGGGAAGATCCTCATCAAGGATGTCATCGCCGATGCTTTCCTGCAACAAATCCTGACCCGTCCTGCAGAGTATTCGGTGATTGCGACCATGAACCTGAATGGTGATTACATCTCTGATGCACTGGCGGCAATTGTGGGAGGTATTGGGATCGCCCCCGGGGCGAACATCAATTATGAAACTGGCCATGCCATTTTTGAGGCCACCCATGGAACCGCACCAAAATATGCAGGCCTGGATAAGGTAAATCCGGGCTCGGTGATCCTGTCCGGAGTAATGATGCTCCAGTATATGGGTTGGAACGAGGCGGCGGATTTGATCGTTGCAGGATTGCAGGCTGCCATACAACAGAAAAGGGTAACCTATGATTTTGCGAGACTGATGGATGGTCCCACCGAACTGAAATGTTCAGAATTCGGCTCGGCCATCATCGAAAATATGTAAGATCAGGTCTGTAAAATCAGGAATTCACTAACTTTATAGACATTACAAACTTTATAGACTTTTAATCATGTTACCAAAAAAAGTAGAAGAGATACTCAATGTCCAGATCCGGAAAGAGGACTATTCTTCACAGTTGTATCTTTCCATGGCATCCTGGGCTGAAAATAAGGGATTCGAGGGCGTCTCAGACTGGCTTTTTGCACAGGCTGAAGAAGAGCGGATGCACATGCTGAAATTGGTGAAGTATATCAATGAGCGGGAAGGCAAAGCTGTGATCCCGGGCATCGATACCCCTCCGGCTGATTTTGGAGATGTTGCGGGTATGTTTGAAAAAGTGCTTGCCCATGAAAAGTACATCTCGGGATCCATCAATGAGATCGTATCCACCTGCATTGCTGAGAATGATTTTACCACCCAGAGCTTCATGCAGTGGTTCGTTACCGAACAGATCGAGGAGGAGGCGGGTGTGAGAGCCATCCTTGACAAGCTGAACCTCCTGGGCAAGAACAACCTCTACATGTTTGACCGGGACATCATGTCCATGCGGGCCAGGGGCGGCGCTGGTCAGAATTAGTAAACCCTATCAATTATAGAGTTTTACAGGCAGCCAGTTTCAAAAGCTGGCTGCTTTTTTATGTCATTTTAACATGAAATTGGGCTTGGTATACTATTTGACAGAACTAGACCGATAAAAAAAAGGTAAATTTGTCCTTTCTCAGGAATTAATGTTAACCATATAAACACATCGGATCATGGATGTTGGCAAAATAATAGGAAAATTCATTGGAAATAAGGCGGACAGGGATATGCGTGAGGTGACGCCCTACGTGGAGAGGATCAGGCAATCGTATGACCTCCTGCAGGAATTGGGCAACAATCAATTGCGTGAACGGTCATCCTTGCTGAAGAAAAAGGTTTCAGACCATGTGGCAGCGGAGAAGGAGAAGCTGGAAAACCTAAAATCGAAAGCTGAGGATCCTGAAGTGGATATTTCAGAGAAAGAGCCCCTTTACAAGGAGATTGATGAACTGGAGGAGGCCATTGATGAGAAGTATGAGGAAGTATTGAACGAGATTCTGCCCGAAGCGTTCGCGATCATAAAGGAGACCGCCAGGAGGTTCAAGGAAAATGAGCAGCTGGAGGTCGATGCACTTGATCATGACAGGACCCTCGCAGCTTCCAGGGATTCAATCGAGATCAAAGGGAACAGGGCCATCTGGAAAAACCGGTGGATGGCCGGAGGAAATGAGATCACATGGGACATGGTACACTACGATGTCCAGCTCATCGGCGGAGTAGCGCTCCACAGCGGGAAAATTGCCGAGATGGCCACTGGAGAAGGAAAAACCCTCGTGGCAACCCTGCCAGTATTCCTCAATGCGCTGACCGGCAAGGGGGTACATGTGGTCACTGTCAACGATTACCTGGCAAAGCGTGACTCGGAATGGATGGGCCCCATCTATGAGTTCCATGGTCTCACGGTGGATTGCATCGACAAGCATCAGCCCAACTCCGACTCCCGGAGAAAGGCCTACAATTGCGATATAACCTTTGGTACCAACAACGAATTCGGATTTGATTACCTGCGCGATAACATGGCCCATGCTCCTGCAGGACTGGTTCAGCGCAAACATAATTATGCCATCGTGGACGAAGTGGATTCGGTCCTGGTCGATGACGCAAGGACCCCACTGATCATTTCAGGACCCATACCCAAAGGGGATGACCAGGAGTTCCTTGAGTACCAGCCGAAGGTCGAAAAGCTGGTGAGCGTCCAGCGCCAGCTGGTCAACAACGTGTTCTCTGAAGCGCGCAAATTGCTTTCCGAGGGAGATACTGAAAAAGCGGGATTTAAATTGCTGCAGGCCCACAAGGGGTTGCCCAAATACAAACCGCTGATCAAATTACTCAGTGAAGAGGGAAACAAATCCCTGCTGCTCAAGACCGAGAATCACTACATGCAGGAGCAATCCAAGAACATGCACCTGGTGACGGATGACCTCTTTTTTATCATCGAGGAGAAACTGAACTCGGTGGAGCTGACTGAGAAGGGCATTGACCTGATCACCGGCGCATCGGATGATCCTGAATTCTTTATTCTCCCGGACATCGGTACAGAGATCGCCGATATTGAGAAGTCTGATATGCCGGATAAAAAGAGGCTTGAAGTGAAGGACAGGATGCTCCAGGAGTATGCGGTGAAATCGGAGCGGATCCATACGGTGAATCAGCTCCTGAAGGCCTATGCCATGTTTGAAAAAGAGGTGGAATACGTGGTGATAGACAATAAGGTCAAGATCGTGGATGAACAGACAGGCCGGATCATGGAAGGAAGGCGATACAGCGACGGGCTGCACCAGGCCATCGAAGCCAAGGAAAATGTAAAGGTTGAGGCTGCCACCCAGACCTGGGCCACCATCACCCTGCAGAACTATTTCAGGATGTACCATAAGCTGGCAGGGATGACCGGAACCGCGGAAACGGAAGCAGGGGAATTCTGGGACATCTATAAACTGGATGTGATGGTGATCCCCACCAACCGGCCCATTGTCCGGGATGACAGGGAGGACCTGGTATTCAAGACAAAAAGAGAGAAGTACAATGCGGTGATTGATGAGCTGGTTGAGCTCAACAAGGCCGGCCGGCCATCCCTGGTGGGTACCACCACGGTGGAGGTGTCGGAGTTGCTCTCTAAAATGCTCAAGATCCGAAAGATCGATCATAATGTTTTGAATGCCAAGCTTCATCAAAGGGAAGCAGAGGTGGTCGCGCAGGCCGGTAAACCGGGTACGGTGACCATTGCAACCAACATGGCCGGAAGGGGAACCGACATCAAACTTACCCAGGGGGTGAGGGAGGCAGGCGGATTGGCTATCATTGGTACCGAACGGCACGATTCCAGGAGGGTTGACAGGCAATTGCGCGGCCGTTCGGGGAGGCAGGGTGATCCTGGATCCTCCCAGTTCTATGTATCCCTGGAGGATGACCTGATGCGGCTCTTTGGATCCGAACGGATCGCAGGGATGATGGACAAGCTCGGGCTCAAGGAGGGAGAGGTGATCCAGCACTCCATGATCACCAAATCCATTGAACGGGCGCAAAAGAAGGTGGAAGAGAACAACTTCGGGATCCGGAAGAACCTTCTTGAGTATGACGACGTGATGAACTCCCAGCGGGAGGTGATTTATAAGCGCAGGAAGCATGCGCTGTTTGGCGAACGGATCGGACTCGATATTGCCAACATGATGTATGACGTGACCGAGAACATCGTCAATGAATTTCACCAGAACGGGGATTTCGATGGATTCAAACTGGAACTGATCAGGTTCATGTCCATTGAATCACCGGTTACCGGGGATGATTTCAAAAGGGCAAACAGCCATGAGCTTGTCGATTCGATCTACGAAATTATGCTCGACACTTACAAGCGAAAGCAGGAAAGCATATCGGAACAGGCCATGCCTGTAATCAATCAGGTATATGAGCATCAGCGGCAGGTATATGAAAACATAGTGGTTCCCGTATCAGACGGGACCCGGGTCTTCCAGGTGCTGGCCAACCTGGAGAGCTGCTATCAGTCAAAAGGCAAGGAGCTGGTACGGTCCTATGAAAAAAGCATCATCCTGGCCACCATAGACCAGGCATGGCAGGAGCATTTACGTGAACTTGACGATCTGCGCCAGTCTGTGCGGAATGCACAGTATGAACAAAAGGATCCCCTGCTGATCTATAAATTCGAGGCATTTGAGCTTTTTACAGCCATGATCGAAAAGATCAACAAGGATGTGGTCTCCACCCTGA
>JAHEEC010000056.1 GCA_024640885.1 Bacteroidota bacterium
AAGGAGCACGGGGGAGGGAGTAGTAGCCCTCCCCTTTTTGATTGGTTACCCCAATCCTCAACGGTTTTTTTGTATAGCTGAAAGCAGCCCGATCGCCGAACAGATATACACACCTGCAGTCTCGGTCCGCAACCGTGAATAACCCAGGTGGAAAGGGGTGTAACTGGCCTCCTGGGCTATTTTCACCTCCTCCTCTGTAAAATCCCCTTCAGGACCTACAAGCAGGGTATACCGGGAGTCCGGGGGCAGGTCTGCAATCCCTGACCGGTTGGACAGCCCGCCGTTTTCTCCTGGAATGCAATGGGCAATGCCACGGGTACCCTCATATTCCCTTTTAATGAACTCATCCATTGGAGCTGGCTCACGGAGGATGGGTTTATAGGCCCTGAGGGATTGTTTCATGGCTGAGACCAGGATCCTTTCCAGCCGTTCCAGGTTGATCCGGCTTCGCTCGGTACGGTGACAAAGGAGCGGGGTGATCTCCGAGACGCCTATCTCGGTGGCTTTCTCAAGGAACCACTCGAAACGGTCCATGCTTTTAATGGGAGAAATTGCCAGGTGCAAATGGTATGTCAATGGCTGGTAATCCGGGGTGTGGGAGTTAATCCTTATGCTGCATCGCTTGGGATGATCCTCTGCGATTTCAGCTTCATACCACCCTCCCCTGCCATCGACAATGCAAACCGGGTCCCCTGCCTTCAGCCGGAGCACCCGAACCGCATGCTTCGATTCCTGTTCATCCAGGTCAAAGGTCTCTCCCTGGATATCCGGATTGTAGAAGAGGTTCATCCCGAGTTATTTGGAAGGATCCATCAGGATCTTCCCGGTTTGAAGCCAAAATTAGTAAATTAACCATCCAAATCTAAACACCATGTTCAGAATCGGCCTGCTCTCCGACACCCATGGATTCTTTGACCACAGAATTGCCGATCATTTCAAAGGATGTGATGAGATCTGGCATGCGGGGGATGTGGGCGACATGGAGGTAATTCACGGCCTTGCCCGGATCGCTCCTGTGATTGCCGTACACGGGAACATTGACGGGCATCCGGTTCGTTCAAATTACCCGGCTCACCAGCGGCACACCAGGGAAGGGCTCCATATCTGGATGACCCACATCGGGGGATATCCGGGTAACTATGATTACCGGGTGAAACCTGAGATCTATACCAATCCTCCGGGACTTTTCATTTCAGGACATTCCCATATTCTCAAGGTGATGCCGGATAAAAAGCATGGATTTCTGCATATGAATCCAGGTGCCGCAGGCCGGAACGGTCTGCACCACGTCCGGACACTGATCAGGTTTGAGGTGGATCAGGGCCGGGTGGTCAATGTGGATGTCATTGAACTGGGTTCCAGGTCGGCTGGCATCCTTTGATGCCCGGATCTATTCATATTCCATAAAGCGCTCCAGAAACAGTTCCAGCCTGCGCTGGGCGGCCAGGCTGTATACATACTGGGCCTGACCCGGTTTCGCTTTCACCCTCCTGTCAGCAGCCTTCAAATCAAATACGATGCCATTGAATTCCCGGTTTGAGGAGAGAACCTGCAATCCACCCGGAGAATAAGCAATGTAGTACCATGTGTTCCGGTCAACCTTCAGGTAGATGTCAAAAATATCTCCCGAACCCCTCTCAACCATTTCAATCATGGCCTCCACCTTCTTATTGACCTGGATATTTCCGATGTTCCCGATGCCCACCTTCCCGTTGTACCTGAACGATTGGGACTCCTGGTTCCAATTGAGGGTCAGATCGTTGAAAAAGATTGTATTATACCAGGCAGGGGGAATCTCTGTATATCTCCCGGTCAGTGCAAGTTCCTTATCCAGTTTATCGGCCACTGCCCGACCCAGTAGATCCCGCATGGCAAGCTTGTAATAAGGACGGGTCAGGTCCACAGGTTCAAGATCAGGCAGGCTGTCAATCTCGGCACCCATGATCCGGAGGGCATCCGGGGAGAAGAGAAAATTTAATCCCAGCACCAGGTGGGCGGAGAATGATCCATCATTGACCCTGTGGGTCGCATTCCCTGCAGAGGTCATCTCAACCAGTCCATAATTAACGGTCAGATCAATGGGCCCCTCCCCGTAGACGAGACAATTTGCAGTCTCCAACCTCAGGTATTTTCCTGGAAAGGTCGGATCTGCGATCTTTTCAGGTGAGGATATAATGTAACTGGCCCGGTCAGGATCATACAGTAGAATCCCACTGGCACTCGTAATATTCGCATCAAAATAGTCCTTCCGGCCCGAAAGAAATGTGGAGTAGATATGGGTTGAATCACGTGTGATCAGCGAGCCTGCAAAAATTTTATTCAAAGCCACATTCTGCATTTGCTCAGGCACAGGGATCCGGATCTCTGCCGGATTGATGAGCGAGGTGAACCGGAGCCAGTCTTTTCCAATATTACAATCATGCACCAGTCTTACACCACCGTCAAACATCAGGTATGGGCTTGAAGCGGCGAGGGAAACATCCCCCTGAAAATCAAAGAAGGGACTCATCATGAACAGGTCATTTGCCTCCACTTTTCCCCTGGAATTGGTCTGATTGGTGGTATCCACCCAGATGCGTTCAAAATAGATGGGATAGCTGTTTCCAAAGGCATCCCGGTAATCGTAATAACCCGATCCTTTGTAGTCATTCGCCCCGTTCACAGCAATGGTGGCATTGTAGATCTGATGCTGGCGGTTCAACTGGCTTGCCAGAACTTTTGCATTCTCCAACTGGGTCATTGTGGCCTGGTAACCCACCTCCACCTCTCCAACGAAGGGCAATACATACGCATCGGCCACTTCAATGAAGGGCACCCGGCTTGCCTTCAGCAGCCGTGTCCTGTAATTATAGACTGCCACCGGTGAAACAAACTTCAACCCATCCTGGCCGGGATGGGTGGAGAGATACACAGGTCCGTTGGTTTTCAGCGAATCGATCCCGATATCCACATCGTTTTCCGGAAGGTATTTATTTTGTGTAAGGGCGATTTCATCCAGGTCCATGAACCAGCTCATTTGATCGACCCTTGTTTCATACAAATTATATGGAAGCTCTACCAGGGTGGCATCACCGTTGGCAACCAGTTCCCCCCTCCTGGTGTCCAGATCGATCTGGATATTCACGTTATCGGTAAGAAAGGGGAATTCCTGAAGATTGGGTGCCTTCAGCTGAACTCCCGCCGAATCGGCAAGAATGGTCCGGGTCCCATAGGCAAAGTGATCCGACTCAAGGCGTGCATCCGGCATGGCCATTACCCCGTCACCCGTCAGGCCTCCTGGTCTAAGTGCCAGGTTACCCCCATGGAAAATGCTATCGTTAAAGATCCTGAATGGCTCATTGCTCCTGGATATCTTCATCAGCTCCTGGGATGGAATCAGTTTCACTTTCGATTCAGTATTCTCCACATAGGGGAAGGCGGTGGCATCCGGCTTCTCCCTGATCAGGAACCGGCGTGACAGGGCCATCATGGAGTCGGGGTGCAACATAAAATTATCTGACCATGTGGTTGAGGTGAGAAAGTCAAATGATCCAAATGCTTGCAAGCCTCTGCTGCTCATCTCAATATCATTGTAGAAGGTCCCGATGCCCTCATAGATGGAGATCCCCTCGTCGGGAGCCCTGATATAAAATCCCAGTGAGTTATCATCCCGCAAGGACATTTCCATCTGCATGGCGGGCAGGATCCCTGCAGAAACAAAGGTGCCCTTGGGTGAGAATGCCTCCGGCCGGAAATTATCCAGGCTGTCAAAGGTGAAGGGTTCCAATCTGAAATAGAACTCCTCGCGTCCATATACCCCGTTCTGAATGTTCTTGCTGTCGAAATAGATGTAAGAGGCCTCCTTGCTTATAAACTTGGGGAATTCCGGAAAACTTGCAAGTCCGGATTTGTTCTGGGGATCGTCGATGAGCAATTCCCCGGTCATATCCTCAATGGCATTATCGATCCTGGTGAGTATCGGTTCCCCGTACTGGTTAAACTGCCCTGTTTGAATGGATAACTGGAGGGAATCAATATTCAGGAGATCGATTTTGAAACTGTCATAATCAAAGGCAAAATCGCTCCCAGTGAACCTGAACAGACCGGCATCCACAATCCCGTTGAATTTGAAACTCCTGTTGCGCTTCATTACGATGGTGTTCCCATCGGGAACCAGCCGTACATTCTGGGAATCACTCAGGAAAATAACCGGGATCCCCCTGATGGTGAGGTCCTTTGACCGTATGTCAAGTTCGGCATTGATAGCCCCTTCGGTCCTGGATATGAACTGGATCACATCATAATCCCGCCGCCTGGTGGCAGCCACGATATAGTCGAACAGTTTTTGCCGAAGGGTGATCAGGTCCGTTTCGTCGTCAAAATAGACAAAGCCGAGCTTGGACAGGGACATCAGGAGGTGCCTGACCTGGTATGGGGAGTATCCCAGGTAGGAGGCATAATTTTCTACGGCGAATGTCCTGCCTCCCAGCATATTGGAATAGGTATAAAGCTGGGCCAGGGGATGTTGCATATCCATTCCCTGCAATTCCATATAAAAACGGAAGTTGAAAAAGGTGTTGGATTCAAAGGTTGCCCTTCCAATGGAAGTTCCCTGGCTGGCCTGAAGTTTCATGGTTGATTCACTTCGGTTCCAGGCCAGCTCATCGAAATTCATATCGATGTTGTGGTAGGAATTTGAGTAAGGCCCCATGGAAGCATAATCTTCTGATTTATTAAGCCTTAACTGATCCTTGGCCACCTCGAAGGTCAGGACCAGGTCCGGATGATAAATGGAGTCCTTGCCCAGATAAATGGTTGCTGAAGCGCTGGGCGCACGGATAAAATTTTTGTTCATGGATACCCTCTCGGTTTCAAATCTCACGCGAACGGTATCGTTACTTACGATCTCCACCACCGCAGGATTATTTCCCATCCCGGTTCCAATCAGGTTCGCTCCTTCAATGGAGAGTCCTCCCAGGTAATTCACACCAGGCACATAATTCTCCAACCGGAATGAATTTTGATAGGAATTGTACTTGGGAAAGGCGGCCTGTGAAGGATTCTTGATCACCGTCACTTTGTCCTCAATCCTTCCCAGTGCGATCCCGGAAATCAAAGCAGGATAATAAAGACGAACCGAGTCGGCAGTGTATCCGTGCATTTTAAGGTTGATGGTGTATTCGCCCAGCATGACATTTAATTCCTGCTCCGGGATCCCTGACCTCTCCCAGGTCACCTCTCCCTGGTACCCCTGGAGTTCAAGCATCAGCGGGTCCACATATCCCGATGCATTCAGGATCTGTATAGAATCCCCCCCCGAATGGCATGTAACGGTCGCATCTTCAATCCTGACCCTCATAATATCCCCTGTGATGAACTGGAATGAAGGTGCTTCTAACTTCCAGGTTACCGCATTGGAACCAAATAATACATTTTCCTCCAGCAGGGTGCGTGAGAAGGCCAGCCATTGGTCCAGGACCCTTATACTGGCATCCCCGCTTTGCAGCAGGAGCTTGTACCCTTTGATCCACTCGCTGTAACCATGGACCATTCCGTCCCCGTAGAAGAACTGGGTCATGATCCGCTGATAATTGATAAAATGCGGGCGCGGCCTGCATTTCCGGGCCAGCATGAGATTTGAAACTTCAATAATCTCCATCCTCTGTTCAAAGGACAATGAATCATAGAGTTCCAGGAACCGTTGAAAGTAGGGAAGTTCCGACGACTCCAGTGAAGTGCCTGTAAAAGTCACAAGTTCTGACACATATGTTCCCGTATCACTCGTAAACTCACGCAGGGACTGCGCCAGGGAAGTTCCTGCTATAACCAGTGCGACCAGGATGAAGACTGCTCTTTTCATGCCTTCTTGATCAGTGACCTACTTTTTAACAAAACGGAGAGAAATCCAGTTCGATTCCTCCATTGTATACAAATGAATAAGGTTGCAATCGTATGCCGCATTGAGGACATACTGCACATCCTCCGCAAGGATGCCGCTCATCAACAAGATCCCTTTTGTTTCAAGGTGATCCGCGTAGTGGGGCATATCCCGAACCAGGATATTTCTGGTGATGTTTGCAACCACTATGTCAAACAGTTCTTCACCAAGGACACCCACATCCCCCAACCTCACCTCCATGGACGATGTACAGTTGCGTTCCGCGTTCTCAAGGGCATTTTTGAATGCCCACTGGTCCACATCAATTCCAAGTACCCTTTTTGCTCCCATTATGCAGGCATAGATGCCCAGGATACCTGTTCCACATCCCATGTCCAGCACCCTCATCCCTTTCATGGGATGCTTCATCATTTCCAGGATCATCAGCCGGGTAGTTACATGGTGCCCGGTCCCAAACGACATTTTTGGTTCAATGACAATGGTTACAGGAAGATCCGAAGAGGAATTGTGAAACGGTGCCCGGATCAGCACCTTGTCTCCGATCAATACGGGCTCAAATTGTTTCTCCCACTCCTCATTCCAGTTCTGATCTTCCCTTCGATGAAACCTGTACTGAACCTTTATCCCAAGCTCAGACAGCTCATCGATCATCCTGTTCATCGCATGGGTCGAATGCTCCTTCTCTTCAATATATGCCTGAATAATATTGTCTCCCTCAGCGAACCCTTCAAATCCTATTTGGGACATTTTCGCCAGCAAAATCTCTTTTTCATCGCTGGACCAGGACCTGGTAGGAATTTCAAATTCGAGGTATGCCATAAAGGCGTTTGGGATATTAAAAAGCGTTTACGATGGCCATGAAATCCTCTGCGACCAGGGAAGCTCCCCCGATCAGCCCGCCATCCACATCAGGGTTCGCAAAAAGCTCCTCTGCATTGGAGGGTTTGCAGCTGCCTCCATAGAGAATTGACATGTGCTCAGCTACCTGCTTGCTAAAAAGTTCACCCAGCAGGTCCCTGATGAATTTATGCATCTCCTGTGCCTGGTCAGGTGAGGCAACCACCCCTGTGCCAATGGCCCAGACCGGTTCATATGCGATCACCACCTGATCGATCTCCTGTTCCGAAAGGTCCTTTAAACCCACTTCCAATTGTGCCCTCACCACATCGAATAACCTGCCGGACTCTCGTTCTTCAAGCACCTCGCCACAGCAATAGATTGGTTTCAGTCTCTTGGAGAGTGCTAACTTCACTTTTTTATTGAGGAGTTCATTCTCCTCCTTATAGTAGGAACGACGCTCAGAATGACCAAGGATCACATATTCCGCTCCGGCAGAAACCAGCATTTCCGGAGAGACCTCTCCGGTATATGCACCGGATGCCTCAGACGCACAATTCTGGGCACTCAGTTTTACATGATCGATCAATTCTCTCACCTTGCTCAAATGGGTGAAGGGTGGGGCAATGATCACCAGGGCCTGGTTTGATTTCTCAGAAGTCAGTTTCTCCACGGCCTGGGCCAGTTCCATGCCGTCCTTCAGAAGCGTGTTCATTTTCCAGTTCCCTGCAACGATTTTCTTTCTCATCTTGATTATTGGTTGTTGAAATTCATATTTAAAAATAACAAAATATCGGCACGCGGATGTGAGGCCATCCTTTTAAAGCCTGATGGGCGAAACAAAGCGGGAGACAAACAGGAGGATCAATACCCCCATCACCAGCATGACTACCACACTCCGCTCCCGGTCCCGGGTTTCAGGCGCATAAATCAATCCCGCGGTAAATCTGTCAAATTCCATTACCTCAAAAGAAAAGTCATCGTAAAGGCCCTGCTCCATCAAAAACTGGGCCTCTTCGTCAAGCGGTGCGGAGGCATTGCCAATGACCTCGGTCAATTCGGGATCAATATCCCCGATAAGAGGAAAGTCACGGTACCCCCATTTTGCGATAATCATTCCATTCTTAAGTAAAAGGAATCCAGGATTGGAACGGATGATGGTTTTCAACATGATCTCATCCCCCGATAGAAATCCGTACCCAAGTCCCAGGGAGGAGGAGATGGAGGCTACCACTTCAGATGGCGATGCGGTCACCGCGTAAAATGAAAAGTCATTGGCAAGGATTTCCAGCTGAGACCAATCCCTGGCCCTTATCAAAGCAGTTTCAGAAGCTTTTGAAAGGTCGTGGCATATCATTAACAGGCTGTAATCCTTGTCGCCAAGAATTTCCGGAGCCAGGTCCATACCTGATTGGTCCATAATGGCAAAGTCGTGAATCGCCGGTTCAAATCCTTTCATTACCAGCCTGGACTCACTGCTCTCAAACTCCCATAGAAGAGTGTCACGCGGGTAGTCAGCGATACCAAAGGACTCCGATTTCCCTGATTCCCGGTTCCTGTATATAAGGGTGGTTTCATATTCATCCACCGGGGCACCCTCTGGAATTTGCATTTCATGCTCAATCACGGTTCCCACATCATAGGGCCTGAAGTCAAGGAGTGGTAAATGCATGACGTTCCAGGCCGAGAAAAGGGTAGCCATTACCATAAGAGAAAACGCCACGGCCCACTCCCTGAAAGGTTTATCAGAATCCTGCATCTTCTTTCTTTGAAGGAACAGGAGAAGAGCAAAGGCCATCAGGACCACGTTCTTCAGGAATGTCTCCCAGTTGGTGAGGATCAGGGCATCACCGAAACAGCCGCAATCCGTCACAGGATTAAACAGGGCCAGGATCAATGTGAGCAGGGTGAAAAAAGAGAGAAACCATATAAGCACCATGTATACCACCCTCCTTCGGTATCCCAAAATCAGGATGATCCCAAGCACCATTTCGAATGATGAAATGAAAATGGCGAGGGGCAGTGCAATTCCTTCCAGGAATCCAAGTCCGAAGGCACTGAAATAGTCCGAAAATTTATACGCGGAACCCATTGGGTCCACGGCCTTTACAAAACCGCTGAAAATGAAGACAAAACCAAGCACGATACGGCTCAAAAAGTTCAAATACTTCATTGCAATTTTTCTATTTGTTTTACAATCAATTCCAGAATGGAGGGAGGGGAAAGCATTTGACCGCCAGTCCCCGTACAATTGACCAGGACCAGGTCATCCACATGTGCACGAAGGGCAATGTACTGTTGTCTCACACCCTCCTGGAAATCAATATTTTCCTCATGGATATCCCGTTCCCCCTTCAGATAGGTCCGGTCATCTCCTTCACGGGTACGCTCCAGTTGCTGCTTTATGAACTCAAAAGGCACATTCAGATACAGGTTGATATCGGGACGTGGAAGGTTGTTGTGGCCAAATTCAAGGTCAAGGATCCAGTCCCGCAGTTTGCGACGCTCCTCCTGCGCATTGATCTTTGCGCACTGGAAAGCAATATTCGAGTATACATACCTGTCCGCGATGACCAGGTGTCCCTCTTCCATCCATTGCCTGATTTGAGAAGCAGCTTCAGTCCGGTCGCCTGCAAAGATCAGGGCCACCAGGTATGGATCCACCAGGTCGTTGGCTCCCATCTCCCCTCTCAGAAACCTGGCCACAAGCTTTCCGTATACACCCTCCTCCAGCCTTGGAAAGTGAATGTACCGATAGGATACCGACCTGTTTCCAAGGTATTCCCTCAGGAGTTCCAACTGGGTTGATTTACCCGAACCATCCAATCCCTCTATCACCACAAATCCCATAGACCTTTTTCGGATTATTTGCTGTACTTTTAGACTCAGTTTCCAAACATACAAAATATCATCTCAACCATTCGAAAATAGATGAAGAACTTCTCCACACCAGGGAGCCTCTTTTCAAAGAATTTTTCATTGAATCTCGGCGGACAAATGCTGGATCTCTCTATCCCCCGCGTGATGGGGATCCTCAATGTCACGGATGACTCCTTTTATGAGGGGAGCAGGTTGAGCGAACCATCAACCGCTGTTCGTATGGCCGGTGAGATGATCCAGCAGGGTGCCCATATCATTGATGTGGGAGCTGTCTCATCCAGGCCCGGTGCAAGGGAAATCTCTGAAGAGGAGGAGTGGAACAGGCTCAATCCTGTACTTGAAGCTTTAAGAACCGAGATCCCCGGTTGTTTCATTTCGGTGGACACCTGGAGGTCAGGAGTAGCAAGAGGAGCCCACGAGCGGTTCGGAATCCAGATGGTCAATGACATCTCTGCCGGGCAGTGGGACCCGGCCATGTTTTCCACAGTGGCCGAGAAAGGCATTTGCTACGTGATGATGCACATGCAGGGAACGCCGGCCACCATGCAGGATTCTCCTCAATATGACCATGTGGTGAATGACCTGCTTCAGTTTTTTGGAGAGCGTGTGCATAAATTACGGAAGCTGGGGTTAAACGATCTGGTGATCGACCCCGGGTTCGGATTTGGTAAAACCCTGGAGCAGAATTACCAGATTCTCCTGGAGCTGGAAACCTTCCAGCTCCTTGAGCTCCCGCTTATGGTTGGGATTTCAAGAAAATCAATGATTTATAATGTGCTTGAATCAGATCCGGAGCAGGCCCTGAACGGAACCACTGCCGCACATATGGCCGCTCTTCTCAAAGGGGCGAACCTGCTTCGTGTGCATGATGTGAAGGCCGCAGTGGACACGGTGAAGATTTTTCAGCAGATTGTGGAAAGACCCGCCCGCGGGGTGTGACATCTTTTACTAAATTTGGAGACAGAATAAGCATCATGCCAAGTGCATTCATACATATCCGCCTGCTCGATGTGATCGACATCATCCTGGTGGCCGTTCTCCTCTACCAGTTGTACATGCTGATCAGGGGCACTGTGGCTTACAGCATCACCCTCGGTATTGCCGTAATCTACATCTTCTGGTGGGCAGTAAGGGCATTGAAAATGGAACTGCTCAGCAGCATCATCGGCTCGGTACTCGGTGTGGGTGTGATCGCTTTGATCATAGTGTTCCAGCAGGAGATCAGGAGATTCCTGATCTTCATTGGCTCCAGGTATGTGGACGGGAACCGGATCAGTTTTGAAAAAATGTTGAATATAAAGTTTGAATCCAAAACACCTGTAAAGATCAGGTCCATCCTTAAAGCGGTGATGCAGTTCTCCCAGGAGAAAACCGGGGCCCTGATCGTTGTCAAGCGTAAATCAAACATGGATATGTACGCCGAAACAGGCGACATCCTGAATGCCGAAACCTCCAGCAGACTCATTTCCAGTATATTCAATAAGACAAGCCCGTTGCATGACGGCGCAGTGATCATTGAGAGTGATAAAATAAAAGCCGCTAGGGTGATCCTGCCTGTCACAGAAAAAATGGACCTTCCCCCCGAATACGGATTGCGTCACAGGGCCGGACTCGGAATCTCGGAGGTGACCGATTCCCTTGTCATCATAGTCTCCGAGGAGACCGGACAGATCTCAATCGCTGAGAGTGGAATCCTGCAGAAGAACATCCCCACCAGGATACTGAAATTGAAACTGGAGGAAGATTTCAGCTGACAACCCCGTTCTCCAGGTGATCAGAGCGGTTTCTCTTTTCTGCTTAAAAGTCTGGAAATATTGGAACGGTGTGTGATGATGATCAGAAGGGGTACCGCAAGGGAAAAAATAGATACCGCCAGATAACCCGAACGGAAAACAAGGATTACCCATACGGGGTAGGAAATGACCGCAATGAGTGATCCCAGGGCTGATAACCTGGAAATCAAAAATACAACCAGGTATACCCCCATTGCGGCAAGTGCACCGTAGGGGTGGATGGCAAGACCCACACCGGCCATGGTGGCCACCCCTTTTCCTCCGTGAAACCCTGCAAATACAGGAAAAATATGTCCGGCAACTGCCAAAAACCCCAACGCGATCCGAAGGATCATCCATCCTTCGGAATCCGGAAGGACCCTCTCCTGCAGAAAGCAAAGATTCACTGAAACAAATCCTTTCAGCATATCCAGGAGGAGAACGGCGGTTCCGATGGGTTTTCCAAGTACCCTGAATGCATTGGTTGCCCCGGCATTTCCACTCCCATGCTTTCTGAGATCAATTCCCTTGATCCATTTCCCCAGCCAAACTGATGTGGGAATGGATCCCAGCAGGTAGGCCCCTGCCAGTGTGATAATGATAAGGATCATAGCTGAGGACCGGCTGCCACAAGCGACCTGCCCACCTGGTTATCGGTAAATTGCTCAAAATTAAGGATAAATCGTTGAGCAAGGTCCCTTGCTTTCCTGTCCCATTCGGAGGGATCCTCATAGGTTTTCCTCGGATCCAGGATGTCACTGGCAACGCAGGGAACACCCACCGGTACCTCAAGGTTGAAGTAGGGAATGATCTGGGTTTCTGCTTTGTCCACGGATCCATTCAGGATAGCATCGATAATACATCGGGTATCCTTGATGGATATCCTTTTGCCTGTGCCGTTCCATCCTGTATTCACCAGGTAGGCTTTGGATCCTGCTGCTTCCATCCGTTTTACCAGCTCTTCACCATATTTTGTGGGATGAAGGGTCAGGAACGCAGCACCAAAGCATGCCGAGAATGCAGGGACCGGCTGGGTAATTCCCCGCTCAGTACCGGCCAGCTTGGCCGTGAATCCGGAAAGGAAATGGTACTTGGTTTGTTCGGGGGTAAGTTTCGAAACAGGAGGCATCACGCCAAATGCATCTGCAGTAAGAAATATCACCCTGTTCGCGTGGCCAGCCTTTGATACCGGTTTGACGATATTCTGGATGTGGTATATTGGATAGGACACCCTGGTATTCTGGGTTTTGGAAGAGTTGTCAAAATCCACTTTTCCATCTTCAGCAACAATCACATTCTCCAATAGTGCATCCCGCTTAATGGCGTGATAGATATCAGGCTCACTTTCCTCGCTCAGATTGATGGTCTTCGCATAACACCCGCCTTCAAAATTGAAGACCCCGTCATCATCCCATCCATGTTCATCATCACCGATCAATTCGCGCTTTGGATCCGTAGAAAGGGTGGTCTTACCCGTACCTGAGAGTCCGAAGAAAATAGCGGTGTCACCGCCTTTCCCCACGTTGGCCGAACAATGCATGGAGGAGATCCCCTTCAGAGGGAGGTAATAATTCATCACGGAGAATATTCCTTTTTTCATTTCTCCTCCATACCAGGTACCCCCGATGACAGCCCTTTTCTGCGAAAGGTTAAAAAATACGAACACATCAGAGTTCAGGCCCTGCTCCTTCCATTTGGGATTGGTGACCTTGGCCGCATTCAACACAACAAAGTCAGGTTCAAATCCGATCAGTTCCTCGTCGGTTGGCCGGATGAACATGTTCCTCACAAAATGTGCCTGCCAGGCCACCTCCATCACAAATCTCACCTTGAGCCGGGTATCTTCGTTGGCACCGCAAAATCCATCCACCACAAATAATCTTTTTCCGGAAAGCTGACCGGAGGCCAGTGCATAGCCATGGTCCCATGTCTCTTTTGATATAGCTTTATTGTCTGAACTTTTTGCAGTTTCCGATTTCCACCAAACTGTGTCCCTGGTCATATCATCCAATACAATATACTTGTCCTTGGGGGACCTTCCAGTAAAAATCCCTGTATCTACTTTGACTGCTCCAAACTCGCTTTCAACTCCCTTTTCAAAACCCTCCAGTGAAGGATCCAGTTCCTCCTTGTAGAGTTTTTCAAAGGAAGGATTATAGACTACCTCATTTACACCGTGGATGCCATATTGGTCTAATTTCAATTTTTCTAAAATACTACTCATAATGTTTCTAATTTAAAGCTATTCGAGGTGTTTTATTACATTTTTAAAGAAAATATTGGCGTTCTGTATAGAATTATCTAGTGTAAAGATCGAAAAAAAAAGCGGTAAAACCAAGTTTTACCGCTCTATAGCTCACATAAAGATTTCGAAACTTAAACCTATCTCAAAGCTGCCTGTGCTGCAGCGAGTCTTGCAATGGGAACCCGGAAAGGAGAACAACTTACATAGTTCATTCCCACCCGGTGACAAAACTCCACTGACTCGGGATCTCCCCCGTGTTCACCACAGATTCCAACCTTCAGATCTGGTTTGGTTGAGCGGCCCTTGGCGGTTCCCATTTCAATGAGTTGACCGACTCCCTCCTGATCGAGGGTCTGGAAAGGATCATTCTTGAGCAATCCTTTCTCAATATAGATGGGAAGGAATTTTCCTGCATCATCTCTGGAATATCCAAAGGCCATCTGGGTAAGGTCATTGGTTCCGAAAGAGAAGAATTCGGCATGTTGAGCCACCAGGTCAGCGGTCAGAGCAGCCCTGGGGATCTCAATCATGGTCCCCACAAGAAAATCAACCCTGGCGCCTTTCTCTTTAAACACCTTTTCGGCAGTACTCCTGATTATCTCCTCCTGCATCTTAAACTCTTTCCATGTACCGATCAGGGGAACCATGATCTCGGGATGTGCATCCACACCCTTTTTCTTCAGGTTCACTGCGGCCTCAATAATGGCCCTTGCCTGCATCTCGGTGATCTCCGGGTAGGTATTCCCCAGTCGGCAACCACGGTGGCCCAGCATGGGATTGAATTCATGAAGATCCTCCACAAGTGCTTTGATTTCCTTCACGGTAATCCCCATTTCATCGGCCATTACTTTCTGGTTGTCATCATCATGGGGAACAAATTCATGAAGCGGCGGATCCAGTAACCGAATGGTCACGCCATATCCTTCCATGGCTTCCAGGATGCCCTCAAAGTCCTCCCTCTGGTAAGGAAGTAATTTTTCAAGCGCTTTGCGGCGCTCTTTCTCAGTGGTGGCAAGGATCATTTCTCTCATGGCCTTGATGCGTTCACCTTCGAAGAACATATGCTCTGTACGGGTGAGCCCGATCCCTTTGGCTCCGAACTCACGTGCCACCCTGGCATCGTGGGGAGTGTCAGCATTGGTGCGGACATCCATTTTGGTATGCTTTTCAGCCAGCGCAAGGATGTCGCCAAAGTCCCCGCTCAATTCGGGATCAATGGTAGCGATCTTTCCCTCCAGCACATTTCCGGTGGAACCGTTCAGTGAGATCCAATCCCCCTCATTGAACACCTTTCCTGCGGCCGTCATGGTACGGGCCTTATAGTCGATCTTCACACCTCCGGCGCCAGAGACACAACATTTCCCCATACCGCGTGCCACAACCGCAGCGTGTGAGGTCATCCCTCCTCTTGCGGTCAGGATACCCCTGGCAATATTCATCCCTTCAAGGTCCTCCGGGGAAGTTTCGATCCTCACCAGGATGGAAGTAGGGAATTTTGCGGCCTCATCGGCAAAAAATACGATCTGGCCAGTGGCGGCACCGGGAGATGCAGGTAATCCCTGTGCAAGTACGGTGGCCTTTGCAAGGGCACCTTTATCAAATACGGGGTGAAGCAATTCGTCAAGTTTGGCAGGCTGCTGGCGAAGCAGTGCCTTCTTCTCATCGATCTTGCCTTCACGAAGCAGATCCATGGCAATTTTAACCATGGCCGCACCGGTACGCTTTCCGTTTCGGGTCTGGAGCAACCACAATTTACCTTCCTGAATTGTGAACTCAAGGTCCTGCATATCTGAATAGTGATCCTCCAGTTTTTGCTGGGTATCATTCAGTTCTGCGTAAACTTCCGGCATCACCTCTTCCAGCGAGGGGTATTTTGAGGCACGCTCCTCTTCAGAAACTTTGGCAAGCTTGGCCCATCTCAGAGATCCCTCCCTGGTGATTTGCTGGGGGGTGCGAACTCCGGCCACCACATCTTCTCCCTGTGCATCGATCAGGTATTCTCCATTAAAAATGTTCTCCCCGGTTCCTGCGTCACGGGTGAAGGCCACACCGGTTCCGGATGTTTGTCCCATATTCCCGTAAACCATGGCCTGTACGTTTACCGCAGTGCCCCAATCGGCAGGGATCTGGTTCATCTGCCGGTAATAGACAGCCCTTGGGGTTTCCCAGCTATCAAATACCGCCATGACGGCTCCCCAGAGTTGTTCCCAGGGATCCACCGGAAAATCGTGACCGGTCTGCTTCTTCACGGCAGCCTTGAATTTCGCTACCAGCGACTTCAGGTCCTCGACCTCCAGTTCATTGTCATTTTCCACTCCGCGGGCTTCTTTTACCTCTTCCAGGATGGCCTCAAAGGGATCGATGTCCTCTTTGGACTCAGGCTTCATCCCGAGCACCACATCACCGTACATCTGAACAAACCTGCGGTAGCTGTCCCAGGCAAACTTTTCGTTTCCGGTTTTGGCGATGAGACCCTGAACGGCATTCTCATTCATCCCGAGGTTAAGCACTGTGTCCATCATTCCGGGCATGGAGACCCGGGCACCGGATCTGACGGAGACCAGGCAGGGATTCTCATTGCTCCCAAACTTGGTTCCCATAATATCTTCAATATTCTTCACGGCCGCTTCAACTTCCTTTTTGATTAGTCCAACGACCTTATCCTTTCCATGCAAATTATATTCGGTACACACTTCAGTGGTAATGGTAAATCCGGGAGGTACCGGTACACCAATCAGGTTCATTTCGGCAAGGTTGGCACCCTTTCCACCCAGTAAATTCTTCATGTCGGTTTTACCTTCTGCTTTTCTATTACCGAAAGTATAAACCCGTTTTACGTCTGACATTGGAAAATTGCTTTTAGTTATTAATAATGAGTTATTTATGATAAAAACCCTTGATTTTTAAGAGTACAAATGTACCCAAAAAAATCATAAATCTGTTCTAAATAGGTTTTAATCGAAGCTACGCCAGGTTCAACCGAACTGCCTGATAGCCTCTAACATGGCCACCACATTCTGCAAAGGCACATTGGCCTGGATGTTATGGACCGTATTGAAAACAAATCCTCCGCCGGGAGCAAAGATTTCACACTCCTTCAGGACGTGCGCTTTAACCTCTTCGGGAGTACCGAACGGCAGCACTCTCTGGGTATCCACTCCCCCGCCCCAGAATACCAGTCTGTTCCCATATTTCTCCTTGAGCCTCGAAGGATCCATTCCTGCTGCGTTTACCTGTACCGGGTTGATGATATCAAAACCCGATTCGATAAAATACTCCATGAATGGCTCCACTGCCCCGCAGCTGTGTTTGAAGGTTTTCCAGCCTGTATTTTCATGGATCCAGTTGTTGATCTTTTTATAATAGGGCAGGTAAAGTTCACTGAAGGTTTCCACAGAGCAGAAGGATGACTCCTGGGTGCCGAAATCGGTACCACATATGAAAGCTACATCCACCGTATCCCCTGTGGCCGCTGCAAGCTTGCTCAGGTTCTCCAGGGCTATATCGGTCTGTTTTTCGAATACCCGGTGAAGGTAGTCGGTCCTTATAAGTGTGGACATGTACCAGTCGGCCACATCTCGGATCCCCCTGGGATGTTTCAGATTCAGCCCAGGTACCAGCGCAATATCACCAATGGCAGTCCCCCCGAAATTTGCCACCAATCCTTTGCCTGCCCTGGATGCATTGCCGGTGTTGATTTTCCAGTATGCCAGATCCTCTTCAGAGACCAGGGTAAACTCCTGCAGGTTATCCTCGGGATCGAGGGTTTCCTCATCGATCAATCCCTGCCTGTTAACCGCGTCAAAAAAATAGGCTGCCTTGGGCATCCTGGCACATGGAGCCACCGAAGTATCTCCCTGGGGGTACATCAGGGTATCCCCTTTTTCATCCACCGTCACATGAAATGATCCGGGAACCAGCACCTCCTGTCCCCAGTGCGTGCGATAACCCTTCCAATCCTCCATCCGGTGACCGAACATATCCGACGGAGGTGAGAGACCGATCACATCCACACCCATGGCCTCCAAAAGCTCCCCATCCACTTCCCCAAGCATCTGGTAGGGTTCGGTGACTTTAACCGGGATTTTTTCAAGTCCAAAATGATTCCTCAACTGTTCCACCATATGGACATGAATTCCGGTGACCGGGGTTGCTCCAAAATCCACAACCACGCTGTCTGGTTCATGGTGATTGAGGGTTCTAAGAAAGTTCTCCTTGGATGTCATATTGCCTGAGCGTTTAGTATGGGGAATGCAATTTAGTCATAACATTCAGAATAATTGTAATCTGGCCGATTTGGGGTAATCACATCGATTATCTACATTTGTTTGAAGACCCTGTTAAAATTGATTGCAGGGTGCTCAGGAGCCCGCATTTATCTGTGATCACATATCTACAGACCATAAAACAGAGGTAATGGAAAGAAGAAATTTTCTAAAAAGAAGTTTGCTGGGGGCAGCAGCCTTTACGATCGTACCCCGTCACGTGCTTGGCGGTGTGGGATATATTGCCCCGAGCGATCAGATTACCAAAGCCATCATCGGGGTTGGCGGAATAGGGTACAACCACCATTTCGAACGCGAAGGGAGGCTGGTGGCTGTCTGTGATGTGGACAGGCACCATCTTCAGAGGGCCCTGGAGCGCGCCGGGGAAGGAATTCATGGCTATACGGATTTCCGGGAACTGCTCCAGCAAAAGGACATTGATGTGGTGCATATTGCAACCCCTCCCCACTGGCATGGTCTGATCTCAATTATGGCTGCCGAAGCAGGGAAGGATATCTGGTGCGAAAAACCCATGACCCGGACCATCGGTGAAGGAAAACGGGTGGTCGAGGCAGTCAATAACTTTGGCCGGATGTTCCGGTTGAATACATGGTTCCGGTTCAAGGATGATTTTTACGGATTGGGCACCACCGTGAAACCACTCAAGAAAGTGATTGACAGTGGCGTACTGGGATGGCCATTGAAAGTCACCGTGAGCGGGATTACCGGATACGACTGGAAATTTTACTGGAGTGGTGCACACAACCTCTCTCCCCAGGCCGTTCCCGAATACCTTGATTACAATATGTGGCTTGGTCCTGCACCTTACAAGCCCTATAATGAGCAGAGGGTTCATTCAAAGTTCCGGGGATTCTGGGATTATGACGGAGGTGGCCTAGGGGATATGGGCCAGCACTATCTCGATCCGGTGCAATATATGCTCAACAAGGACCATACAAGCCCTGTCCGGGTGGATGTGGATGCACCCCAGCAACACCCCGATGCCGTGGGATCGTGGCGAAGGATCGAGTATACCTATGAAGATGGATGCAGGATCATCCTGGATGGTGAAAACAGGGATAGTGATGCAGCCTATATTGAAGGACCCCATGGAAAGATCTACCGGGGGTTCCGTTCTACAATTCCTGATATTCAGAAATTTGCCGATAGCCTGCCCGACCCGGAACCTCAAATCACCTCCTTCCATGAGTCGGTGCGTACACGCCAGAAATTTGCCCTGAATGAAATCAATGGACACCGGTCCTGTACCGTTGTGAACATGGGTATAGCGGCGCTGCGGCTTGGACGCTCGCTGGAATTCGATCCTGTAAAACAGGAATTCATCAATGATGAGGGTGCAAACAGGCTTCTCTTCCCTGAGATGCGCTCGCCCTGGAGCATGTAGAACGACAAACAATGGAATTTAATAAATACCCAAGCAATGAGTAAGCCAAACCGCACCATCCTGAACCTGATCTTCCTGGCACTGGTATTAAGTCCGGTCCATTCACAGGATAACCGCACCATCGGAACCCGGGTGGCCGACCTGCTGGTGCAGGTACCTGCCCAGAATCAGGAGCAGCTCGCCCTTCAGATGAATCAAATGCTGGAACTGGGTGAAGAGGGGCTTCAGAGGGTGCTTGACCAGATCATACCGCCGGGTTCCGGAGATGATACCAGGCCCCGCTTTGCAGTGGAAAGCCTCTCCCGATTCCTCAGCCAATCTGGCAGGGAAGCAGAGAAGCTCCTTTGGGAGGCCATGATCCTGGCCGAGATCCAGCAAAGGGAAGATGAAAATGTAAAAAGCTTCCTCATGAGCCAGCTGAACTATATTGGAGGGGAAGCGACCGTGGAGGGATTACGCAGCTATTTAAGCGATGAAGAATTGCACGATCCTGCCATCAGGGCCATGAGGGATGCAAATCCTGCAAAGGCAGCTGTATTATTTGAAGAATCCCTGGAGAGAAGCCGCGGCAATGCCCGGATTGCACTTGTCAATGCCATTGAAGCAATTGGAACAAGCCAGCAGGCCCCCTCTGTTGCAAAACTTGCCGGCAGCGGAAACAACGAACTCCAGCGGAGCGTGCTTGCCTGCCTGGCCTCGCTGGGAAACCCTGAATCATACAAAACATTGCGCGGTGCTGCAAAGTCTGTCGCCTATTTGCCTGAACCCACCAATGCCACCGGAAGCCTGCTCGCCTATGCAGTCTCTTTATCACACGGGGGGCACCATGAACTCAGCATGAAGATTTGCAAAATCATCTTGAAGCAATGCGACGCCCCTGAACAGGTCAATTTTAAGACCCATGCATTGCAGGTGGCGGCAGGAAACCTCAGTATAGAGCAATCGGTCCCCATGTTAGTCGGGGCGCTTAAAAGCGGGAATAAGCAGTATAGAATGGCAGCCATCCGTTATGCCGCCGGCAACCACACCCCGGTTGCACCATGGATCACAGCACTAGAGGATTCCAGGGACAACGAAGTGACAGGTGAGATCCTATACCTGCTTGGGTTGCTTTCTGACAAAAGCAGTTCAGAGGTCATTAAGGGGTATTTGGCCCATTCTGATCCGGGGATCAGGCAGCAGGCCGCAAAATCCCTTGCAGTGATTGAAGGAGGTGAAGCTGTGGTTGATTTGCTTAATTATACGCTCGCCTTTCCTTTGCCTCCTGACACGGAGACTGCGAAAGAGGCACTGCTCCATAGTGTTGGGGAGGACCATGTGAAACTTTTGGTGGATCATCTGAACAATGCTCCCGAGGGGGCCAGGGTGGTTTTACTTGAAGTGATTGCAGCCAGGGGAAACAGTGCCCATTTCCAGGTCCTTTTTGATCAGATCGACGCCGGGGGTCCGGTGAGAAATGCAGCCCTAGAAAACCTGTACCGGGTCAGCTCAACCGGGCACCTGGATGCACTGTTGGTGCTCTTCGATCAACTGGATCAGGAGGATGAACGAACCAAGGTGGAAAGTGCCATTGTGGCCGCGGTCGATCAAAGCGGGGACCGGACCATGGCCACCCGATCCATACTTTCATTTGCAGGTGACAGATCAACGGGGCAAAAATTCATTGGCGTGCTGGGCACCATTGGGGGAAAAGAAGCTATGGATTTTGTTTACAACGCGTATATCACGGGTGATTTGGCCACAAAAAAGGTGGCTTTCAATGCCCTCACAAAATCGGGCGATATGGCCGCCACCCCTGCCCTGTATGACATCTGTGCCGGTAATTCTGCTGCAGAAGATAAGGAGCAGGCTTTCAGGAATTATATCAGGATCGTCCGGAGGTCTGATCAGACCGATGACCAGAAATTACTCCTCCTCCGCAAGATCGCGGATCATGCACCGGGAGTGGAATCCTCCAGCCAGTTGATCAGGGCCATGGGAAATTTGAAGACCTTTCTCACCCTGGTTACAGTAGGCAAATACATGGACCGTGAAGCGTTGAAGGAGGATGCCGCCAATGCAGTGGTCAGCATCGTGCTTCCAAGTGAAGGGCTGGACAACGGCCTGAGCGGAAGGTTGGTTAAAGAATACCTGGTCATGGCCAGGGAGGCCATTTCGGGCCCGGAAAGTGAATACATCCGCATCGATATTGACAATTACCTTGATAAAATGCCCGACGAGGAGGGCTTTGTCTCCATGTTCAACGGAAAGGATCTCAAGGGATGGCAGGGCCTGGCAGCGGATCCGGTACAAAAGATGAAGCTTACCCCCGCTGAGCTCGAGAGTCTTCAGGAAGAAGCTGATGCCCAGGTACCGGTGAACTGGAGCGTGAAAGATCACTCTATCGTATTCAACGGGCGAGGTGCCAATCTTTGCTCGGTGAAGGAATATGGTTCCTTTGAGATGGTTGTGGACTGGAGGATTACAAAAAAGGGTGATTCGGGGATCTACCTGCGGGGGACACCCCAGGTCCAGATCTGGGATACTTCAAGGGTTGATGCCGGGGCGCAGGTGGGATCTGGTGGTTTATACAACAACCAAAAGTACGAAAGCAAACCCCTGGTGGTGGCAGACAATCCAGTGGGGGATTGGAACACTTTCCACATCACCATGATCGATGACAGGGTCACGGTTCTACTGAACGGTCAGCTGGTGGTGGACCATGTGATCATGGAGAATTACTGGGACCGCAACATCCCTATTTTCCCCAGTGGTTCCATAGAATTGCAGGCACACGGGACCGATCTTGCCTTCCGGGATATCTATGTGAAGGAACTTGATTCCCCGGTCCAGGAAATCAGCCAGCTTGAAAATGAGGAGGGATTTAAATCGCTTTTCAATGGGCGGGACCTTTCCGGATGGACCGGAAATAACCATGGTTATGAAGTGGAGAACGGCACCATTGTGGTTCACCCGAAGGGAAGCGGGGGGAACCTTTATACCGAAGAGGAGTTTTCAGATTTCGATTTCCGCTTTGAATTCAAACTTACCCCCGGTGCCAACAATGGCCTTGGCATCAGGACACCCATGGAAGGTGATGCCGCATATGTGGGTTGTGAACTCCAGATCCTGGATAACACCTCTCCCGAGTATGCCACCCTTGAACCCTACCAGTATCATGGCTCGGTGTACGGGATCATCCCTGCAAAACGAGGTTTTCTAAAACCGGTGGGAGAATGGAACAGCCAGGAGGTCATCCTGAAAGGGGATGACATTAAGATCATCCTGAATGGCACCACCATCGTGGAAGGGAACCTGAAAGAAGCCTCAAAGAATGGGACAGCCGACGGGAAGGAGCACCCGGGTCTTGACAGGGACAGCGGTCATATTGGGTTCCTCGGGCATGGATCGTTGGTATGGTTCCGGAACATTAGAATTAAAACAATATGAAACACATTATCTGGCTGTGTCTGGCAGCGATCGCTCTGTCCCTGGAAGTCACGGGACAGGAGGGCACCTACTATTATGGGCCTAATTCAAAACCGGTTGAGAACCAGGAAGAGGCCATCACCATCCAGCAGGTCAAAAAGAGATCGGAAAAAAAATTTGTGATCGAGACCACACGAAGGGTGGAAGAAAAATGGGTAAAGGCTCAAAAGGAGAAGATCAGGATCCAGGGAAACGGGATCCTGAAGCTCATGATTCGGACCGACGGCCTGTTCCCAAAAAAGATCTATAGAGAAATGGAGGCCATGGGGCCGGGGAATTACCTCTTCCGGGAAACAACCATTAACAGTCTGGTGAGGAGTGGCGGTTCCTCCACTTTTATACCCCTGCACCTGGAAGGATCAGTGACCGAATACCATCCCAATGGCGAGAAAAAATCCATTTCCGTGTACCGCGATAACCAGCTTGTTTCCAATCAAAACTGGCTGCCTGACGGGACCAGGTATATCGATTCCATTTTCTATTCAGTGGATCAGGAACCTGAATATCAGATGGGCGATGAATTTTTCAAAAGTTTCCTCATAAAAAAAATCTCTGATTCGAAACTGGACCTCACACAAATTGAGGACCAGGTGGTTATTGGATGGGTTGTCATGGAATCAGGCGAAATCGATGGAGTCATTGCCCTCAAGGGCAAAGCCCCTCAGCTGAACCAATTGCTTGTGGCCACCATTACCGAGCTTCCGGGGTACTGGACTCCTGCCATCCTGGACGGGGCCAGGGTGAGGTATTTCATGTCCATTCCCCTGAATTTCCTGCAAAGGGAAATCAATTTCCAGGAAGTGGAGTTTTCTTCCGGGGTAATGCACTACAACCGCTACTGACCCTCTCTATTTTAAGGTCAGCACAATGACCGTATCCACATCCTGTAATTTTTCTCTGGGCACGTTCAGAAGGATCCCGTTCCCGGACTTTTTAACCTCCACTTTCGATCCGTCCTCCAAAAACAACGCTGAACTGATTTTTGGCTGATATCCCTGGAGCTCGATGGTCCCTCCCTCATGTTCCAGTACGTGTACATAGATGGTATTGCCCTTCTGCGTGGTGGCTCCCCATTCCTGGGGTTTGACAGGGCCTTTCCGGGTTCCGTAAATGGAATTACCATGAATTTCAAGCCACTGGCCGATGGCCATCAGGGTGTCCACATTTTCCGGCTGGATCATCCCGTTGGGCATGGGCCCCGTATTAAGCAGGAAGTTGGCCCCGTAACCGGCAGCACGTACCATGGTCTGGATCAGCCTCTTGACCGATTTATAATTCTGGTCAACAATGTTAAATCCCCAGGAACCATTCATGGTTTCACACATCTCCAGGGGAACCTGGTCCGAAATCCCCGTATTGTTAAATCCCATGGAGTTCTCTCCCGGCAGGTCCCGTTCAAACATCATGAAATCCTCACCAGGAAAGGGCATTTGATGATGATTGCTGCCGATCAGTGCCCCGGGTTGGAGTTCATGGATCAGGGAATAGGTTTCCCCAAGTCTCCAGGGGGCATCCGGTTTGTCCCACATGCCATCGAACCAGATCCCCCCGATCTCACCGTACTGGGTGAGCAATTCGGAGAGCTGGGTATTCATGTAATCAATATAGGCGTTCCAATCCCCCGATCGGGTCCTTCCCGGGATATCATTGCCGGTGCGCCCGATGGGATAATAATCGGGATGGTGCCAGTCCAGCTGTGAATGGTAAAAAAACAGCTTGATGCCCTGCCGGTCACACTCCTTCTTGAGCATCCCGATGACATCCTTCCCGTAGGGGGTGGCATCCACTATATTGTAGTCACTGACCTTGGAATCAAACATGGCGAATCCGTCATGGTGCTTGCTGGTAATGGTGATGTACTTTATGCCTGCTTTTTTGACCATGGATACCCACGCTGCTGGATCAAAATTCACCGGATAGAAAAAGCCCGGTAGTTTTTCATATTGCACCACAGGGATATTCTTGTTGTTCATGATCCATTCGGCAATCCCCGCATCTCCTCCACCTCCCATAATGGAGTATACCCCCCAGTGCACGAAAAGGCCAAACTTTGCATCCTGGAACCACTCCCGGTTCGCAAGGTTTTCATCGGTAGGCCGGTAGCCCTCCTGGGCAAATAATCCAATGCCGGCGGGCACGGCCAGAAGCATCATCAATGCCAATCGAGATAGTCGTTTCATAAGCGTGTGTTTTTCTCGAAGATAAGAATTCTAAACCAATGAACGTATAATCCTCACCCGCTTTGGGAAGGGTTCCCCGGCTAGTTGATCAGAAGGGAATTGTAAATCCCCAACAATTGATCCCGGATCTGCTCCTTATCGAACTGGTCGATGAGTTCCGTGGAGAGCTGCTTTCCCACCCTCAGGAAATCCGGTTCCCTGAACAGGCGCCCGGTGAGCTCAATGAATTCTGAAATATCCCTGGCCTTCAGGTAGGGATTGTTATAAAGCAC
>JAHEEC010000275.1 GCA_024640885.1 Bacteroidota bacterium
TCAGGAACTATGTCATACATCTTCTGAGCCCCCCCAAGGTGCCACCTGAAACCGGTGATCATCTCATCCAGGATAAAAAGGGCACCGTTCCTGTGGCAAATATCCAGAAGCTTATGCAGGAAATGATCTTCCGGAGGTGCGTATTTCTCCGCTTCAAGGATCACACAGGCTATCTTTCCCGGGTATGTGGCAAACATCTTCTCCACACTGGCAATGTCATTATAGAGAAATTTTACGGTCATTTCCTTTACCACATCGGGGATCCCGGCTGACATGGCAGTGGATCCGATGAACCAGTCATCCACGGAGAAAAAAGGATGATTGGCACAAACCGCCACCATATCCCTCCCCGTATGTGCACGGGCCAGTTTTACTGCCCCGTTTGTAGCATCAGAACCGTCCTTTGAGAATTTGACCATATCGGCACCCTCGACCACACTTAGAAATTCCTCGGCACATTCCAGTTCAATGCGGGCAGGGCGCACATAATTATTGCCCATTTTCATCTGTTTGTAGGCGGCCTCTACGATGGGCTCAAATCCGTGTCCAAGTGTGACGCTTCTCAGCCCCATTCCATATTCGATAAACTCATTCCCATCGATGTCCCATATATGACAGCCCTCTCCCCTGTCGATGTAAGGGGGCATAAATTCTGGAAACTGGTCATCTCCCTTGGCGTAGGTATGACTCCCTCCCGGGATGGTATCATTGAATTTCTTCTGGATCTTTAGTGATTTTGTGAATTGCATAGACATTCTCAATTTATGTTTTCAGTTTGAATGCATCCGAATAATCTCTAATCTGGTGGAGGGTGAGGTCAGGGAGTTCCTCCACATTTTCATTGAACACTTTGTACCATTCCACAGTTCGACTGATGGTCTCCGTGAAATCCCATACCGGATGCCACCCCAGCAGCTGATAAGCTTTATCAATGCTCAGGTTAAGCAAGGAGGCCTCATGAACTGCATGTTGCTTATCAAAACTCCAGCTGCCTTTCCCCCATACACTGATCACCTCGTTGACAAGGCTTTCTACGGTTTTATTGGAGCCAATCAACGGGCCAAAATTAAAACCGTCACAAAGGGTTGAAAGGTCCCGGTCCTGTGCTGCCGTCAATAATCGCTCGCCAAGAAGCATATAGCCTCCCAGTGGTTCCAGCACATGTTGCCAGGGCCTGGTAGCAAGTGGGTTTCTAACTTCAATGGGATCGCCTCTCAGGAGCGCCCGCATGCAGTCAGGGACAATCCTGTCAGTCGCCCAGTCACCGCCCCCTATCACATTCCCTGCCCTTGCTGTGGCAAGTTTTACTCCATGTTGCTCATAGCCGGAGGGATTGAAAAAGGAGCGTCTCCACGAAGCGGTCAGTACCTCGCATGCTCCTTTGCTTGCCGAGTAAGGGTCATAACCGCCCATGGGATCATTCTCCCTGTAGCCAAACATCCATTCCTGATTCTCATAACTTTTGTCGGAGGTAACCACGATAATGGTGGTGCGTAACTTGAGCGTGCGGACCGCTTCCAGGAGGTGAATGGTCCCCATGACATTGGTCTGTATCGTTTCCAGCGGGACCTCATAGGACTCCCTGACAAGAGCCTGGGCAGCCAGATGAAAAATGATCTCGGGTTTTATTTCACCCACAAGCTTCTTCAGTGCAACTGCATCCCTGATATCACAGAGATGATGGGTAAGTTTTTTTTCCAGCTGAAGCTGATCAAAAAGTGAAACCTCTCCTTCCGGTGGGAGTGCAATCCCGTGTACATCAGCTCCAAGGGAAAGGAGCCACTGGCTTAGCCATCCACCTTTGAAACCGGTGTGCCCGGTGATCAGCACTCTTTTGTTTTGATAGATTTGAAATAAATCAGCCGCCATTATGGGATCAAGATTAAATACCGGTTCACCAGACTTTCCATGGTGGATTCTCGCTGTTCCACATCTCGTCCAGCACATTTTTATCCCTCAGTGTATCCATGGGCATCCAGAATCCCCGGTGCTGGTAGGCACCCAATCCCCCGAT
>JAHEEC010000276.1 GCA_024640885.1 Bacteroidota bacterium
GAATCAACAACCTTGATGTCTGTGACCCCTGAAAAATTGTATATATCCCTGGCTTTACCAATGGTGCGGTTGGAGATGGCCGCCACCCTCATGCCCGGAATATTCTTCTCAATCAGGTTTAAAATTGCTTTGGACATCATTCCGGCTCCAACGAATCCGGCCTTGATGGGTTTTCCGTCCTTCTGCCTTTGTTCCAGTTTGCTATCGACAATAATCATATGTTGGTATATTTTTTATTTTAATTTAAAAGGTGAATCAAATTGCTTCATTGAAGACAACCCGTTGTCCTTCTCGGAAACAACCGGATCCTCTACATGCCAATCAATTCCAGCCGAGTTCCAGTGTAACCCGTAATCATGTGCCTGGGAATACACTTCAGAACACAAATATAATACAATCGCTTCATCACTGAGGGTGTGAAAACCATGTGCCAATCCTTTTGGAATGAATAGCAGGTTACCCTTCTCTTCAGACAACTCAACAGTAAAGTGTTTACCATACGTGGGTGAATCAACGCGCAGGTCTACCACGGCATCCAAAATGGTGCCACTCACGCAGGTCACAACTTTGACAGTAGCCATCGGGGGTAGCTGGAAATGCAAACCCCTCAGCACATTTTTCCTGGAAACCGAATAGTACTCCTCCTGGATGTCAAGCTCAAGGCCATTTATTTTGAAATCATCCTGGTGAAAGGGCTTCACAAACCTGCCACGGTGATCCCTCAGATCCGTCGGAAACAGTTCGTAGCAACCTTCGATATGGGTCTTTTCAAGTTTCATTTCCCATTTAAAATGGATTTTTAAAATCCTTAAGGGAGACCATGTCCCTGTCTTTCTGAGATACAATGGGATCCCTGTCGGGCCAAGTGAATGGGATCGAGTCCCAGCGGATCCCCCTGTCGCATTCCGGGGCAAATTTTCTCGAATTCATGGAGAGGAAGGTCGCCTGATCACTCAATACGTAAAAACCATGGGCCAACCCTGCAGGTACATATAGCATATTCCCATTCCCGGAACTCAGCTCAAGTGAAAATACCTGCCCTGATGACGGGGAGTCGGACCGAAGATCATATACCACATCAAGAATGGCGCCCTTCAGGCAACTTACCAGTTTCACATGCTCCATGGGAGGTACCTGAAAATGCAACCCCCTGATCACCCTGGCGGGTGACACTGAATAATACTCCTCTTCATAGGTGGATTGAAGTCCCAGCTCCTCGAAGAATTCCCGGTGGAACAATTTGACAAATTTTCCCCGGGCATCTTCAAAGACCCGGGGCCTGATTTCTACACACCCTTCTATGCCGGTAGGAACCAGCTCAAATGGATTCATTCAAAATTGTATTTTCTGAAAACCGGGGCTACTGGCCTCCCTACCAGGTACTTATCCACACCCTCATCGAGTGCTTTTTTATAAACGATCAGGGCGTCATGGATCTTCTCCACTGTCTCCCCAATATCCTTGTCAGAGTGGCTGTAAGAAACGATGCTGGATGGCATGAGAAGTCCCCTTTTCATGGTTTCCTGGATAAATAAGGTCCTGAAAGGTTGCGAAGGTTTTCCATCCTGGTCACTGGTGGTATACACCGAGCAACAGTTTGGTCCTATGATCCGCACATGTTTCTGGATACCCAGTTCCTCCGAGGCTTTATTGACTCCCTCCTTGAGCTTTCGTCCCTGTTCATCCAGTCTTTCAATCACCGGGTTCTCCTTGAAGAACCTGATGTTTGCAATGGCTGCTGCAAGTGCATGATTTTCTGCACCATGGGTGGTGGATATAAGAAATACCCGCTCCTTGCTGTGATGGAGACCACCCAATTCCATAAATTCCCGTTTGCCAGCCAGTGCCGAGATGGCGAAACCATTGCCCAGGGCCTTTCCAAAGGTGGAAAGATCAGGAACTATGTCATACATCTTCTGAGCCCCCCCAAGGTGCCACCTGAAACCGGTGATCATCTCATCCAGGATAAAAAGGGCACCGTTCCTGTGGCAAATATCCAGAAGCTTATGCAGGA